>DAOVTU010000350.1 GCA_030632925.1 Candidatus Krumholzibacteriia bacterium
CGGTTGCTGACCTGCATGATGCCGAAGCCGCCGTTGATGATCAGTCGCAGGGGATGGATCAGGCTCTGGGTGCCGTAATCGTAGCCCTTGTAGAAGAAGTAATTGCCCTCCTTGCCGTCGATGGTTTCGACGTGGGGCACGTAGGCTGTCTTGATTTCCTGGGCACAGACCGATCCGGACTGCAGTGTGCACAGCACCAACATCAGCAGGGGCGCGAGAATTTTGCCGCTCAGTTTGTTCAAACGAGATCCACGATGGAGCCGAAGTCCGGGTCAAAGAGACGCTTGTAGATGCGGATGGCGAATCCATCCGTCATGCCTGCCAGGTAGTCGCAAATGATACGGGCCCGCAGCTGGGAGTCGTCTCCCGCCCGGGACATCTCGGCCTCGAAGTCCCCCGACAACAGGGACAGGGGCGAATGGTGATCGCCAAGATAGTGAGCGGTGAGGGCCTTGTACAGGCGCTCAAGCATGTGGCCGCCCTTGTACTCCAACTGGCACACTTGGGGTGAGCGGAAGACCAGACTGACGGCCAGGCGGGCGTACAGCTTCTGCTCGCGCACGACTTCCGGATCCAGTGCGACTCCGAAGCAGTAGCGATTGGTCAGGTCGCTCATGAAGTTTTCGTGATCCACCAGGGTGCAAGCCTCGACGAAGGTGCCGATTTTTCGGTTCATCACTCGTTCGAGGTTGCCTTCGCCCAAAGCGGCAATCAGGTCATCGATGATGCGCGATTCGTCGTTGGTCAATTCCTGGTCGGCGGCCCAGCGGCCGACCTTGCCGATGGTGATGAAGCCCGCGTTGGCGCTGTCCACCAAATCGTTCAGGCTGTAGGCCGTATCGTCGGCCCAGTCCATGATCTGGCACTCGAGGCTGCGGAAGCTGTTGCGCTGTTTGCCCGGCGCCAGATTTTCCGGAAACTCACGTCCGTCGAATACAAAGTCCAGATACTGCTTCTGGTCGTCATAGATGAAGTGGTTCTTGGCATCGTCCCACTCGCTGAACAGGGTCTTGTACTTGAGCACGCCGTCCATGAAGGCGCGGGTGGGGTTCATGCCGCGGCGACTGCGGCCGCTGGTGAAGATGATTTCGGTGATCAGGCGCAGGGTTTGCGCGTTGCCCTCGAAGCCGCCCCAGGGTTTCATCAGGGTGTGCAGGCGGCTCTCGCCGGCGTGGCCAAAGGGCGGATGGCCGATGTCGTGGGCCAAAGCGGTGGCTTCGACCAGGGCGTAGTCGATGTGAAAATCCGGCCGCAACTGGGTGCTGGTGCTGTTCAGATAGCGTGCGATGGAGCCGGCAATCTGGGCCACTTCGATGCTGTGGGTCAGGCGCGTGCGGTAGAAATCATATTCGCCCGACAGAAAAACCTGGGTCTTGGCCTGCAGGCGGCGAAAGGCCGCGTTGTGGATCAGGCGGTCGCGCCCCCGCTGGAAAGTGGAGCGGTAGTCTTCGTCCCGCGGGTCCAGTTCGGCCTGGTCAAATTCGTTGTAGAACGTATTGGTCATGATCGTCCCTCATTATTGTCAGGTTGGCTTGTTGTCAGTCCTGTTTTTGACGCTGGCGCACGGCTTCATACAGCAGGATGGCCGCCGAAGTGGCCACGTTCAGGGAGTCGCCCCGGCCCAGCATCGGGATGCCGATGGTGGCGTCGGCGCTGCCGAGCAATTCGGTGCTCAGGCCGTCGTGTTCGGTGCCCAGAAAGACGGCCACCGGCGCGGTCAAATCGGTCTGGTCCCAGGCGTGGTCGGCGATGGGACTGGTGGCCACGGCCCGGATGTTCTCGGCCTTCAGGAAAGCCATCAGTTCCACACTGGTGCACTCGACCGTGGGCACCGAGAAAAAGGCCCCGCGGCTGGCCCGCAGCACGTTGGGGTTGAACAAATCGGTGCCCTGCCCGCAGATGATCACGCCATCGGCGCCGGCCCCATCAGCCACCCGCAATACGGCTCCCAGATTACCGGGTTTCTCCACACTTTCGAGCACTACAATCAAAGGCGGTGTGGTGCGGTCGGCCACCAGATCGTTCAGTTCATGTTTTTGCTGCGGCGCGACGACCAACAGGCCCTCAGGATGGTTGCGGTACGAAACCTTGGCCATCACCGGGGCGCTGAGTTCGACCACTGCTGTGGCCGCTGTGCGCAACTCCTCCAGCAGCGCGCCATCCTGTTCGCGCAGGTTTTCGGAGCAGAAGTAGACCGTGTGCAGGGGATACCCCTCAGCCAGGGCCCGGGTGATCACCAGCGGTTCTTCAATGAGCGTGACCTGCTGCTGGTCCCGTTCGCGCCGATTGCGCAGGCGGACCAGGGTCTTGACTTGATCGTTCTGCAGGCTGGTGATGTGAAGTGGTGTGTTGCTCAAGGTCGCCTCCCGGGCGGATTGCAGTCATTGGCTGGGATTATTGAGGATTCGCTGGGATCGGTCCACTGCATTCGCTCCACCAATAGTGTAGTAATGCCGTTGTGCGATTACAAATGGTGATCAATCGGCTGGAGTGGCGAATCATTTTGGGGTAGGTTTCTCTTGTTCCCAGTTGTCTGGCCCATCTCGCCGATTCCAGGAGTGTGCAAAATGAAGACCGGCTCGACAGTTCGCCGTTCAAGCTGGAGCCCGGTTTTCGGATCTGCCACAGGTCGGAAATCTCGGCTTGGTGGTCTGTGGTTGGCTCTCCTGTTGGCCTGCGGGTGTGCCGATACTTCGCCAAGTAAAGTTGAAGGCGTCTACGGGGAGCGGCATTTCCTGATCGCTTCGGAAATGCGTGGGTCTCTTGCCATCGGTGGCGTGGTGCTGGGCGAGGGTGTGCAAATTCACCGCTCGGCGGAATTGCCTGAGGAAGGTCTGGACCTTCAGGAACAGGCCGAGATCTGGTCTCTCGTTCTGTACGGCAATTTCCTGACGACCATCACGAAGCTGGACCCGCTGTCCTACGCCAAATTTGCTGAAGAGGTCGGGGGGAAGCAGATGCCGGATTTGTTGCGACGGTATGCTGCTGGTCAGTACCTCTCCCCGGAAATCCTGACCGGTTTCGCGGATTCTCCGTTTGGTCTCAAATACCTGTTATTGGTGCGTATAGAAGCTGATGACGTCCACCTCAACGCGGACATAACCGGCACCGGAGCCGATTATTGGGGGTGGCCCAACTCTGCTGCGCCAAGAGACCACGAGTCCGAGCCCCGCGGGCGAAAAATATCTCCGGAAGTGGAACGGGAAGTCACTGTGACCGGGGATCTCTACGATTTGACGGCGGGGTTTTCGGTGTCCACCATCAGGATCACACGCAGCGCCCGAAAATTTATCGATATTGCCGAGATGGAGTATTCCGCCGGCACAGCTGAACAGCTGTTTGCCGAGGAGTCATTCTACAAGCCGACGTCGGGTCGCGAGGCAGTGAATCCTGAATTTGAAGATGTTCTGAGGTCTTGCTTTAAAGTCCTGATCAGAGAATTGCTGTGGGAGCAGGACGTATTCGATGATTGATTGGTTCGTGTCATGGCGGTGCGCGATACCGTGTGATAAAATTGCCTCAGAGCAAGAGTTTGCTGGGTGTCAGAACGACTTTTTTGGCGCACACTTTCAGGGCCGCCACCTACGGCATGGAGGACAACCGAATGACACCGCACCGCAGCATAAACAGACCAGTGCCCCTATGGGCCGCGCTGGCCCTGATCTTACTGCTGCCCACCGCCTGCAGTCGCCAAACGCCTCCGGTGGAAATGCCGCCCCTGTCGGAATTGAACGTCCTGTTCATCGTCATCGACACCATGGGCGCCGACTACGCCACTTGTTTGGGCGGCCCAGAAGGCCTGACTCCCAATATCGATCGCCTCGCAGCCTCGGGCGTGTTGTTCACCGACGCCCAATCGCCCGCCCCCTGGACCCAACCCGCTGTCGCCTCGTTGATGACCGGCCTGACACCGAGCCACCACCGGGCCCTGCACCTGTTCGACTCCCTGCCCGATACGGCAAGGACCCTGGCCGAATTCATGACCAGCCAGGGCCACCAGACTTCGGGCGTGATCAGCCACTTCCTGATCGGTGAAAAGCTGGGCTACGCCCGCGGGTTTGGCACCTACGACGAGTCGGCAGTCGGCGGGCACAAAGCCATTTCATCGCCCCAGGTCACGCGCCAGGCCCTGGCGCAGATCAAGCAGGCCGGCAGCGATCCGTTTTTTGTTTTTGCCCACTACTTTGATCCCCACAGCCGCTTCCTGCACCACCGCAATTTTGACCGCACTTCGAGTTACGTGGGCCCTGCGCGCGAACTGAACATGGAGATCACCCAACTGCGGGCCAAGCGTGGGGATCTGAAGCCGGCGGACATCGCCTACCTGCGCGGGCTCTACGAAGAAGAAATAGCCTTCACCGACAAGTACATCGGCGACCTGCTGCAGGGCCTGGATGATCTGGACCTGGACCGCCAAACCCTGGTGATCCTGACAGCGGACCACGGCGAAGAATTC
>DAOVTU010000078.1 GCA_030632925.1 Candidatus Krumholzibacteriia bacterium
GACATCATCATATTGACCCACTTCATAGACTCTTCCATCCCTTCTGCTCAGTGAGAGCTTACTTCGAGTAGAGCTCCACGATCAGGTTTTCCTGAATCGGGATGGGGAGATCAGACTGCTGGGGCTCAGCCATCAGGCGGCCTTCCAGCTTCTTCTCATCCACCTCGACGAAGGGCAGCCGATCACGCTTGGCGTTGGCTTTGACCGAGTCGACAATTTGTGGGATGTTGTGGCTCTTGGTGCGGATGCTCACCGTCTGGCCGACTTCGACCCGACGACTGGGAATATCGCACACGCCGCCATCAACAAGCACGTGCTTGTGGCGGATGAGCTGGCGAGCGCTGGACCGGCTGGGCGCAAAACCCATCCGGAACAAAACGCTGTCGAGACGCTTCTCCAAAAGGTTGAAGAGATTCTCGCCGGTGGCGCCATCTCGCCTGTTCGCTTCCGCGAAATACAGACGGAACTGACGTTCCAGCACGCCGTAGATTGAACGGACCTTCTGCTTCTCACGAAGCTGAAGTTTATAGTCCGAGGGTTTACGCCCGCGGCGACGGCCATGCTCGCCCGGCCCATAAGGCCGACGTTCCATGGCACAAGAGCTGCTGTAGCAGCGCTCGCCTTTGAGAAAGAGCTTCATCCCCTCACGACGACAAAGTTTGCACTTTGCCTCAGTGTACCTGGCCATTCTAACGAACCTCCTGATCAGCCGCGTTTCCGTTCTCTCCGGAAGCGACTCGATCAATTAAAAAAACTACAGCCGACGACGCTTTTTGGGTCGGCAGCCATTATGCGGGATAGCGGTGCAGTCCTTGATACGGGTCACCTCGAGGCCTTCGGCCTTCAAGCTGCGCACGGCGGCTTCACGCCCCGAGCCCGGACCCTTCACCCAAACCTCAACCTTGCGCATGCCGCCAGCCAGCACTTCCTGCGCCACAAACTTGCCGGCGAGCTGCGCGGCAAAAGCGGTGCTTTTGCGGCTGCCCTTGTAACGGCCCTGGTGTCCACCGGACGACCAGGTGATAACGTTACCCTGCAGATCGGTCATGGTAATAAGGGTGTTGTTGAAGCTGGATTTCACATGAGCAACGCCCACACTGTCCAGTTTCAACTTCTTGGACTTCTTCGCCTTACCCTTTTCCTTGGCAATAGCCACTTTCAACCTCCTGGCGCGTCTCCGCGCCTTCTAACTTTCTTGCCGTCCGGTTAGATTTTTTTCCCACCGGGACGGCCCTTCGGACCTTTTCGGGTACGGGCATTGTTCTTGGTATTCTGGCCACGGCAGGGCAGCTTGCGCCGATGCCTGAGACCTCGATAACATCCAATGTCCATCAGTCGCTGGATGTTCATTGCGACTTCGGTACGCAAGGTACCTTCAACCTGGTATTCCTTGTCGAGGATCCCGATGATACCCCTGGTCTGCTCTTCAGTCAGATCACGGGTTTTCGTCTCGGGGTCGATGCTCGCTTTTACGCAAATCTCTGTCGCTCGGTGGTCACCGATTCCAAAGATGTACGTCAGCGACGTCGAAATCCTCTTGTTATTAGGAATATCCACACCGGCAATACGCGCCACCATGGCTCCTTTCGTCCTGTTACGGTTTCCTGGGTCCGGTCAGACACGCCGTCGACCGGAGAAACCTGCCTACTAACCCTGACGCTGGTTGTGACGACGCGTGATACAAATCACACGCACGACACCCTTGCGCCGGATAACCTTGCATTTCGAGCACATCTTCTTGACCGAACTGCGAACTTTCACTGCTCTTCCTCCTGCTCAGGCCGCTCAGCGGCCTTCATGGGCAATTATCCCAATCAAAATCTGTTTGTAGCGGCTCTACTTATAGCGACTCTACTTATAACGATAAGTGATCCGGCCGCGAGTCAGATCATACGGACTCAACTCCACCGTCACCTTGTCGCCCGGCAAAATGCGAATAAAATGCATCCGCATCTTGCCTGAAACGTGGGCAAGCACTACGTGCTCATTCTCCAGCTTCACCTGGAACATCGCGTTGGGAAGGGCCTCTACGACCGTTCCTTCTACGCTGATTCCTTCTTCTTTAGCCATCTGTCGCTGCCTCTCAGAATGCTGCGATGCCCGAGCCACGTCGGGTCAGAATCCGTGGGCCATCAGCAGTGACGGCAACCGTGTGTTCGAAATGGGCCGACAGCTCTTTGTCCGCTGTCACGATCGTCCACTCGTCCCGAGCGGTGATGACCCGTTTGGTCCCGGCGTTGATCATCGGCTCGATGGCGATGACCAGGCCTTCTTCCATGACCGGGTCGGGCATGGTGAAGCACCGATAATTCGGCACCTGCGGATCCTCGTGCAGTTCACGACCAATGCCGTGCCCCACCAGAGTCTCGACGACCGAATAACCATTGGCCCTGGCATGTTGCTCGATGGCCATGCCAATGACCGAAATCCTTTTGCCGACGGCGATGGCGGCGATGCCTTTTTCCAGGCACTCCATGGTCGTCTGCAGCAGTTGGCTGGCCTTGTCGCCGAGATTGCCCACTGGCATGGTCTCGGCGCTGTCGGCGTGCCATCCGTCCTTGATCAGCCCGATGTCGATGCCGACGATGTCGCCCTCGACGAGCTCCCGGCTACCCGGGATGCCGTGCACGACTTCCTCGTTGATCGAGATGCAAGCCGATCCCGGGAACCCGTGGTACCCCTTGAACGAAGGGATACAGCCTGCTTCCCTGATTCTGGACTCTACGACCTCGTCGATTTGCGCTGTGGTCGCCCCAGGGACAACCAGGTCGCGGATCGCGAGAAAGACAGAAGCCAAAATCTCGGCGCTGGCCTGCATTTTGTCAACCTGATCGGCCGACTTCAAATTGATTTTCTGCTTACTCCAGGACATCGGCGATCCGTCGGGCAACTTCGTCAACCGTACCCAAACCGTCAATCTCGGCCAGAGGATAGGCTTCCTCAAGTGTCCAGGCCGCCGGCAGAGTCTTCTTGCGGAAGACTTCAAGCCTATGGCGGATAGTCTCTTCAGTGTCATCAGCACGCTGGTACAAGGCCGACTTGCTGCGCTCCTCGTCCTTGGAGTTGCCACAGAAGGGACAGTAGGTCGGGGTCACATTGCCCAGACCCGTCAGGTTCATGACCTCATTGCAGACCCGGCAGGTAATTCGGCCAGCCAAACGACGAACGATCTCGTCGGCGGGGGCTCTGATCACCAGGATCTTATTAATGCTCTGGCCAATTTCCTTCAACAAAACCGTCAATGCGCTGGCCTGGAACGCCGTGCGGGGAAAACCGTCGAGCAACCAACCTTCGGCCGCGTCGTCCTGGCTCAGGCGATCCTTGATCAATTCCATCATCAATTCATCGCTGACGAGGTCACCGGCGTTCATGACAACCTGGACCTTTTTGCCCAGCTCCGTGCCACGCCGAATGGCGCCACGCAGAATGTCACCGGTCGAGATGTGAGTGATCTTGCGATCCTCGACAATCCAGTGGGACTGCGTTCCTTTACCAACGCCCGGAGGCCCCATGATGACGATATTCACGACTTACCTCCGCGCCCGCAGTCGGCCCTTGCTCATGAAGCCGTCGTAATGACGCATCACAAGATGGGATTCGATTTGCTGGAGCGTATCAAGCGCCACACCCACGACAATCAACAGGCCGGTTCCACCGAAGTAGAACGGCACCTGTAGAATGCTGATCATCAGATCAGGCAGAATGGCGATGATAGCGAGGAAAACCGCGCCGGGCAGAGTCACTCGGGTCAGAACCCGATCGATATATTCGGCGGTCTTCTTGCCCGGGCGCACACCCGGAATGAAGCCACTGTTTTTCTTCATGTTGTCTGCCAGATCCACCGGGTTCAAAATCACCGCGGTATAGAAGTAGGCAAACAGAATGATCAGGGTCGAGTAGACGAGCACATAGACCGGATGGGGCGGCTGGAACAAGCGGCCCAAAGTGGACAAGAAACCCACATCCGGGAAGATGTTCATCAGCGTAGCCGGGAACATGATGATCGACTGCGCGAAGATGATGGGAATCACGCCGGCGGTATTGACCTTCAGCGGGATGTGGGTATTGGCCCCACCGTAAACACGGCGTCCCACGATCTTCTTGGCATACTGCACCGGAATTTTTCGCTGCCCTTGGGTGATCGCGATAATACCGCCAATCACAAAGAGCATAAACCCGGCAATCAGGAGCGCCTTGAAGATGTTCATGTCGCCACTGGCCAGCTGCTGGCCGGTGTTCAGGATGTCCGTCGGGTAGCGGGCGACAATACCGATGAAGATGATCATCGAGATGCCGTTGCCGATACCGCGTTCGGTGATCTGCTCACCCAGCCACATCACGAAGACCGTACCAGCGGTCAGGGTGATCATGGTCAACAGCTTGAAACCGATGCCGGGGTTGGCAACAATGCCGCCACTCATCTGTTCCAGGCCCGCCGCCATGCCGAAACTCTGGATCAATGCCAGAGCCACGGTTCCGAAGCGGGTGTACTGCGTGATCTTCTTGCGTCCCTCTTCACCTTCCTTGGCCAGCTTCTCGAAGAACGGAACCACCGCCTGCAAGAGCTGGAAGATGATCGAGGCGCTGATATAAGGCATGATGCCCAGTGCGAACACCGTGGCGTTACTCAGGTTACCACCCGAGAACATATCATAAAGGCCCATCAACGAGCCTGATTGGGCGTCAAAGAACGCCTTCAGGGCCGTGCGGTTGATCCCCGGCGTAGGGATATGGCCACCCAGACGGTAGATCAGCAGGATCATACCTGTGAACAGGAGCCGCCGTTTTAATTCGGGGATCCTGAACATGCTTTGGTAACTGCCGGTAATATTCAAAGCAAAGCTTCCTTTTTCTGGACTTTACCCGGTAACACTCAACCAGTGACGGTAACCGAACCACCGGCGGCTTCCACCGCGGCGACGGCCGTCTTACTGGCTTTGGCGACTTCGATCTGGAACGACTTCTCGACCTTACCCCGACCCAGCAATTTCACCGGGCGGTTGGGGTACTTGACCAGGCCGGCTGCAGCGAGCGACGCCGCATCCACCTTGGTGCCCGCGTCGAGCCGAGCTTCCAGGTCATCCAGGTTCACCAGTTGGAACGTTTTCTTGAAAATGTTGGTGAAACCGCGCTTGGGCAGACGCCGGTTCAGGGGCATCTGGCCACCCTCGAACCAGGGCGGGATGCCACCACCGGAGCGAGCCTTCTGGCCCTTGTGCCCACGGCCACCGGTTTTACCGGTACCCGACCCCGGGCCACGGCCACGCCGTTTCTTGTCTCGGTTGGCACCCTTGGGCGCGCCGATGTTGTTCAGCTTAAGCATGACTACTCCACCTCTTCCACGTTCACGAGATGGCGCACTTTAAACACCATGCCGCGGATCGCGGGAGTATCGTTCTTAATGACGAAGGTTTGATGGCGTTTCAAACCGATCGACTCAATGATGCGGCGTTGCTTCTCGGGACGTCCGATCAGACTGCGCACCTGGGTAATTTTCAATTTGGCACTCATGGCGCTTAGGACTCCTTGGTCTCGGTGTCTGCGGCGGCTTCCGGCGCAACTTCGCGCGCTGCCTCAACCGGGGCTTCAACCGGGGCTTCAGTGCGTTCGGCCCGCTTGGGCAGCCCCAGCACTTCAGGCACCGACAGGCCACGTTTGGCTGCAAAATCCTCGACCGTGCGCAGTTGCTTCAAGCCGTCCATCGTGGCCTTGGTCACGTTGTTCGGGTTCCGCGAACCGAGCTGCTTGGTCAAGATGTTCTTCACGCCGGCTGCCTCGAGGATGGCGCGCACGCCACCAGCAGCAATCACACCGGTACCAGGGCTGGCGGGCTTGAGCAGCACGCGGCTGGCACCGAAGCGACCGATCACCTGGTAAGGAATGGTATCGTTCAGCATCGGCACCGTGATCTGCACGGCCCGGGCACCTTCTCCACCCTTGCGGATGGCATCGGCGATTTCATTGGCCTTGCCCATCGCGACGCCAACCTTGCCCTTGCCGTCACCGACGGTGACGATGGCACTGAAGCTGAAACGCCGACCGCCCTTGACCACTTTGGCCACGCGGTTGATGTTGATCACGTTTTCGTGCATGTCCGAGGCCTGGTCGCGTCCACCGCGTCCACCAGGACCGCCGGGACGACCTCCACGACCACCAGGGCCGCCAGGACCGCGACCACCAGGGCCACCAGGTCCACGTCCGCCAGGGCCACCGGGGCCACGTCCGCCAGGTCCACCAGGACCGCCGGCACCACCAGGTCGTTGATTCGAATAATCCGCCATCTGAATTGCTCCTGTCATGATTGCGATCCTCGCTTCAGACGAGTCCCGACAATCGGAAAGACCTGGACTTGGTTAAAGTCCTAGACTTCGATTCCGCCATCCCTGAGCCCGCGGGCCAGGGCAGCAATACGCCCATGGTAGAGATAACCGCTGCGGTCAAAGACCATGCGGGTGATCCCTTTATCCTTCGCCTCATCAGCCAAAGCACGTCCCACGTTATAGGAAGTCGCGCACTTGCCGGCGACTCCTTCAGGGGCTTCGACTGCCGCGGCTTTGCTGCCATTGGAAGACAGCAACGTCGTCCGCGTCAGATCGTCAACGACCTGGGCGTAGATGTTCTTGTGGCTGCGGGTGATTGTCACCCGGGGCCGTTCTGCGGTGCCAGAAACCTTCTTACGGATAGCAATCTTCCGCTTTTTTCTGATCTGGATCCGCTTTTTCGCGACACTACTCATTGTTCACACCTCTCGACCGGTTGCCCGGTGCTTACTTACCGGCGGCCTTACCGGCCTTCCTGAGAACCTCTTCACCCACGTACCGGATGCCTTTGCCTTTGTACGGCTCGGGCTTGCGATAAGCGCGAATCTCGGCCGCCACCTGACCAACCTGCTGCTTGTCGACACCAGACACATCAATGTGCGTGTTGTCGGGGCAGTTGATCTTGATGCCAGCGGGAATGGGATACTCCACCGGGTGACTGAACTGCAGTTGCAGATCCAGGATCTTACCCTTGACGGCGGCACGGTAACCCACACCGATGATTTCCAGCTTTTTTTCGAACCCCTCGGTCACGCCAACAATCTGGTTTGCTACCAAAGCGCGTACCAGTCCGTGACGGGCCTTGACGGGCTTGGACTCGTTGGGACGGGTGATCGTCAGCACGCCATCTTTTTCCTCGTAGGCCAAGCCTTCGGGAATGTGCTGGGTGTGCTCACCCTTAGGCCCCTTGACCACCGAGGTGTTGCCGCCAATTTTGACGGTCACTCCGGCCGGAATGGGGATTGGGCTATTTCCAATGCGAGACATTGCTCACTCCTCCGCAAATTCAGGATCCACTGGTCGTAGTCAAACGATGACTACCAGACCTCACAAAGCACTTCGCCGCCAACTCCACGCATCCGGCACTGGTGACCAGTGAGGATGCCCTGGTTTGTCGACAGGATGGAAATTCCATATCCGCCGCAAACTTTCGGGATGTTGTCCTTGCCAGCAAAAATACGGCATCCGGGGCGGCTGATCCGATTGATCCCCTCGATGACGCCGATGCGCTTGCCTTCCTTGTTGTAATACTTCAGGAAGAGGCGCAGCGTGCCCTGGGCGTTTTCGTCCACGACTTCGAATTTGTCAATGTAGCCCTGGTCTTTCAACAACTGGGCCATGGCCTGCTTCTGGTTTGAAGCAGGAATCTGCACCCGCCGGTGTCCCGCCTGTGTGGCGTTCCGGATGCGGGTCAGCATATCCGCAATGGGATCTGTCATACTCATCGCTTTTAGCTCCTGGTTCTCTTTACCAACTGGCCTTGGTGACACCCGGGATGTCACCCTGAAGGGCGAGTTGCCGGAAACAGATACGGCACATGCCGAACTTCCTGATGAATCCACGGGGCCGGCCACAACGGCGGCACCGATTGTAAGCCCGAACCTTGAATTTGGGCTTTCTTCCAGCCTTGGCAATCAATGATTTCCTGGCCAAAACTCAATCCTCCTTAGCGCCTGAACGGCATTCCGAGTAGGCTCAGCAGTTCGCGGCCTTCCTCATCGTTCGTGGCTGTGGTAACTATCGTCACATTCATTCCGCGAGCTTCGTCGACCTTGTCGTACTCAATCTCGGGAAAGATCAACTGATCCTTCAGTCCCAGGGTGTAGTCTCCGGCGCCACTGAGGCGAGTCGACACACCACGGAAATCCCTGATACGCGGCAGAGCCACGTTGATGAACCTGTCCAGGAACTCCCACATCTGGCGATCGCGCAGAGTGACGCGGGCACCAATCTCCACGCCTTCGCGGAGCTTGAAGTTCGAGATGGACTTGCGAGCCTTGGTCTTGACAGCCTTCTGACCAGTAATGGCCTCCAGCTCTGCCACGGCACTCTCAAGAATCTTGGGATTCGTTTGGGCTTTGCCCAATCCCATGTTGATCACGACTTTGACCGGCCGCGGGATCTGCATCGAGCTCGTGTAAGCGAACTTCTCCTGCAGTGCCGCAGCGGCGTCGCCTTCGTACTTTTCCCTCATGCGAGGTTTGGCATCAGCCATTATTCAATCCTCCAGCAGCGCTAAGCGCGTTTTCGTTCCGGGGCCGTCCGTCATTGGGGATACCCGGACTTCTCTCTCGAATTCTGTCCAACCAGCGCCCGCCCCAGGAACTTCATTTCAAAATCCCAAAGCACGAGCAAATCCAAATTTCCGGTATACCGGAAATTTAAAGACGACTAGTCGTTGATCATCTCGCCGCTTTTCTTGCTCACACGAGCGCGGCTACCATCTGAAAGCTGATCCTTGCCAATGCGCGTCGGCTTGCTCGTATTCGGGCAGACCAGCATGACGTTGGATGCGTTGATCGGAGCTTCCTTCTCGATGATCCCGCCCTGGGGAACATCCTTGCTCGCACGCGTGTGGCGCTTGATCATATTGACCTTCTCGACAATGACACGACCGGAGTCGGGGAAGACCTTGAGGATCTTGCCCTCTTTGCCCTTGTCGTTACCACTCATCACGCGAACATTGTCATTCTTGCGGATTCTCATTACAGAACCTCCGGTGCAAGAGAAACGATCTTCATGAATTTCTTCTCGCGCAGCTCACGAGCCACCGGGCCGA
>DAOVTU010000666.1 GCA_030632925.1 Candidatus Krumholzibacteriia bacterium
AGTGGTGCTGGGTGAACGCATTTCCCGGCAGCAGGTGGCCGCGGCGGATATCGAAGAATTGACAGCAGCCGTAGATGCCGCCGGAGCAGCGGTCGGTGAGGCGGCCGCCGTATTGCGTGCAAAACGTACCCAAGGCGCGCCGCGGGTGGCTGCCCGGGCGTGCGAATTGATCCGGCCGTTGGCCCTGCCGGAAATCTCCCTGGAGTTCACGGTCGAGCCGCGGCTGGTCGCTGGCGATGGCGTGGAAGTCGACGGGCACCAGTGCCAGGTGACGGCCGCCGGTGCCGATGAGATCCGCTTGCTGGCGCGCACCAACCGCGGAGAAAAAGGCGGCGAGGTGGGGCACATTGCTTCCGGCGGCGAGAAATCCCGCATTTATCTGGGCCTGTCGGTATTGGCGGGGCACCAGGCCGAACAGCCGTTGTTGTTGTTCGATGAAATCGATGCCGGTCTGGGTATGGACAATGCCATTCCGGTGGCTGGTCTGCTGGCTGAATTGGCAGAGCGCGGGCAGGTCCTGTGCATCACCCATTTGGCGACCGTAGCGGCTCGGGGCACGGCTCATCTGAAGGCCTTCAAGGCCGTGATCAATGAGCGGACCGTTTTGACGGTGGGACCCTTGGCGGACGAAGACCGGTTGGCGGAGATCGCCCGCCTGCTGGGTGGCGAAGCGGCCGAGGCCGAAGGAGCCAGCGGTAGCCGGGTGGCTTACGCAAAACAGTTGCTGGCTCGCGCGTAACAGCGTTGGGGCCAAGTCGGTGGAAAGAGACATGTTATTTGACGCGGAGAGGTTCATGGACCATACTTTCGCGTCTCGGATCAGTTTAATGGTGCGCCCGTAGCTCAGCTGGATAGAGCGTCAGCCTCCGAAGTTGAAGGCCATGGGTTCGAATCCCGTCGGGCGTACCACCTTTACTCTCTGATCCGGTCCCCACGCATTGTCTTTTCTTGCCGGCAAAACGAACTTTTCTACCAACCAAACTGGTGCGGCGATGTTTTTGTTTCGGCTTATTTTGTTGATTCTGGCGGCAGTCATGGGCCGCCGGCTTTACCGGGCCTTCAAGGGCGCGGGCCAGAAGCAGGCAAATCGGGAAAAAGACACGGTCCACACCCCGGGTGAGGGCCAGGCGGAACCCGGATACTCGGATTTGACCGAACAGGGGATCGATGATGCTGATTTCGAAGAGATCCCGTAGAAAGTCGGAAGTCTTTGCTTCCCGGTTCCGCGAAGGCGGTGCCGACGATTTTCCCCTGCGCCAATACCTGCGCTGTCGCGAGGATTTCTCCAGCGGATTGGTCCATGCGTTGCTGACAGTGGCGTTTTTGGTGACCCTGGTGATCTTTGCCAAGACCCTGGGACACCTCTTTGACAGCCATGGTGAAGATCTGAACCCTCTGTACAAGTGGGGGACCTTGGGGCTGATGGGGCTTTTTGTGCTTTCGGTTCTGCGCCGTCTGTATTACAAAGTGATGGAATTGAAGGAGATCCGGCAGGAGATGGCGCGGTTGCAGGCCGTGTTCAGGGACCGGGGGGAAGATGACGGGGACGATGTCGGGGATGCCCCCGAAATTTGACATCAATTGCGTCCCCATTTCTGCCGAAGACACTGCCAATAGAGAATTTGCGTCCCGCTGAGGTGGGGCGCTGGAGCAAGGTTCACCGCAACGCGTGGGCCGCCACTTTTGCCACTGACGAGGAAAACAATGCAGGATCTGATCAGCAAATTGCAGAAGAAGGAAGCCCGTTTGGGCGTTTTGGGCCTCGGTTACGTGGGGTTGCCCCTGGCCGTGGGTTTTGCCAAGGCCGGCTTTCATGTCACGGGATTTGATCTGGACCAGGCAAAAGTCGACCAGGTCAACGCCGGTGAAAGCTACATTATCGATATCGGCGGGGAAGAATTGAGCGAGGTGGTGAAGGCCGGCAAGCTGGTGGCGACCACCGATTTCAGCAAGCTGAGCGAAATCGACAGCGTGAATATCTGCGTGCCGACGCCGCTGGGAAAAACCCGAGATCCGGACATCACTTACATCCAGGCTGCGGTGGGCTCCATCGCCGAGTGCATGCATGCGGGGATGCTGATCGTACTGGAGAGCACGACTTACCCGGGCACGACCGAAGAGGTCATCATGCCCCTGCTGGAAGAAAAAGGTTTCAAGGTGGGCGAAGATTTCTTCCTGGCCTTTTCACCCGAGCGGGTGGACCCCGGCAACCCGACCTACAATACCATCAACATTCCCAAGGTTGTTGGTGGTGTGACGAGCAATTGTACCGAGGTGGCGCGCAATCTCTATGGCCAGGTCATGGAGACGGTGGTGCCGGTGTCTTCGGTGCGTGTGGCCGAGACGGTCAAGCTGCTGGAAAATACTTTCCGCAGTGTGAACATCGGGCTGGTCAATGAAATCGCCCTGATGTGCAGCGCCATGGACATCGACGTCTGGGAAGTGATTGAAGGAGCGGCCACCAAGCCCTTCGGCTTCATGCCGTTCTATCCTGGTCCGGGACTGGGTGGGCACTGTATTCCCATCGACCCATTCTATCTGAGCTGGAAGGCCAAGCAGGCCGGCAG
>DAOVTU010000431.1 GCA_030632925.1 Candidatus Krumholzibacteriia bacterium
GGTACGACACCTCGCCATACCCGCAATTGGGCGTTTTTATTCACCCAATCAGCAAATAATCTGACGGAAGCGTGGCCTCCCGCAGTCAGGTCACGTACCGTGGCGGGGTGTCCCACGCCCGATCCGATTGACCGCCCACAGGAGCTGCCCATGAACATCGACCCCTCGCTGCTTGAAATACAGGTGCACCAGGAGCCGGCTTACCAACCCCTGGTGGATTTTGAGAGCTGGCGCGTCGCCGTGCTCAACTACTGTGACGCATTGCTGCCCGAGAGGTTGCATGAGTTGCAGCGGCATGACGAAACCGACGAGGTTTTTGTCCTGTTGCGCGGGCGTTGCATCCTTTTCATTGGCGATGGCCAGGAAGATGCGGGCACCGTCCGGGCCGCCGACATGGCTCCATTGAAGATTTACAATGTCAAAAAAGGCACCTGGCACACCCACACCCTGAGCCCCGACGCCATGGTTCTGGTGGTTGAAAACCGGGACACAACGGTGGACAATTCGCCCTTCTGCCCGCTGACTGCCCAGCAGACCGCCGAAATTGTTGCCCAAACCAAAGCCTGTTGGTCGCCCTGAAACGTCCCTTTGACCACCTGACCAGCAATTCACGGTTGCGCTCAAGCCAAAACGAGGGTAATCCTGTCCTGCAATGAGACCACCTGATCATCGACAAGGTCTCCGTTAATCTCAAAAGAAGAGGTACCATTCATGGCACTGATTGAAGCTGGGGCCACAGCCCCCGACTTCACGTTGGACAGCCACTTGGACACGACAGTTTCCCTGTCGGACTTCAAGGGCACCAAGAACGTGTTGTTCGTTTCGTATCCCCTCGATTTCACGCCTACTTGAAGCATCGAAATCCCGGGTCTGAACTCTCTGCTGGAGCAGTTCGACGCGGTTGATACCCAGGTTCTGGGTATGAGCGTGGATTCCAAGTACACCCACAAGGGTTGGGCCGAAGGCTTTGGCGGCATCGACTTCCCGCTGCTGGCCGACTTCCATGTCAAAGGCGAAGTCTCCAAGAAGTTCGGCCTCTGGCTGGACGAGGCGGGCATCTCTGATCGCGCCACGATCCTGATCAGCAAGGACGGCAAAGTGCTGTGGTCCGAGTCCGTGGGACCCGGCGGCGCGCGCCAGCCCATGGAAATGCTGGAGAAGACCAAGTCGTTGGTCTAGTTTTCCGGCCCTGTAAAAAAAGCAGCCGCCTTTCCCTGGGGAAGGCGGCTGTTTCCATACCCTGCTGCGGTGGCGGGTCTACTTCACCACCACGACCTTCCTGGTCACCACATCCGGCCCCGCGGCCAACCGCACGATGTACATGCCCGACGACACCGATCGTCCGGAGGCATCGGTGCCATCCCACATTTCCGAGTATTGCCCGGCCTGGCGCGACTCGGCCACCAGCGACCTGACCCTGCGCCCGCGCACGTCATAAATCGACAACCGGACGGGTGCGTCTTCGTAGGTCGTGAACGAGATCCGGGTGCGGGCTGATGATGTGGTCGCAGGCACCTTCATCACCAGGCTGGTGGCGACCACCGGGCGGGTTTCCACACCGCTGGCCAGGGCCACTTTGGCCGTCCATACGCTCAAGTCGCCCTCATCCATGGCCATCCAGATGGCGTAAGTCACGCCGTTCCACGAATCGATCCCGATATAGTCGCCGAAGAATACTGATGTCCACGGCGTAAACGGGCTGTCGCTGACCCGGACGTTGTTGAACGTCGCTCCACCGTCGACCGATGTGGCCACCGTGACATGGGTGGCGGCGCCAAAGGTGTCGCGGCGGTCGTAGAAAACCACCGAAACCGTACCGGTAATCGGATCAACCGTCAGCCAGGGAAAAAACTGGTGAGAGGGCCCGAAGTCATCGTTGACCCGGATTGGGAAAGTCCACGTCGCCCCTTCATCATCGCTGGAACACAGGAACACATCGGTATTGTCGCCCCCGTTGCGCTGGTCCGAAAACACGACATACACCCGGCCGCGGAACATCGACGTGCTCACATCGCAGGCCGTGATCGGCATGCCCTTGCAGCGCCACACTCCCGCTACCGTAAAATCCCAGCCGCCGGGTTGAGTGGACACCAATACATCTTCGCCGAAAGTGGCACCGCCATCAAAAGACCGGTCGAAGCGGATCTCGTCGTGGCCAGACCAGGCCATGTACACCTGACCTTCAGGCCCGACAGCGGGCGTGGCGCCTTCCACGGTTTCATCCTGGTCGATGCAGTTGCCACCGCGGTCACTGATGCGCAATGGGTTGGTCCAGGTCAGCCCCTGATCCGTGGAGCGCGAAAACAGGATGCGCGTGCTGTCGGCTGACATCGCACTGCCGTAGACATCAAACTCGGTCCAGGCCAGATACAGGTTGTTCCGATGAATCGAGTTGGTGCGGTCGGCCGCCAGCCAGGACTTGTCCTGATCCTTGGGCGGGTTGTGCCCCACGCCCACGCCATCATTCCAGGTCAGGCCACCGTCGGTCGACTTCTGCACGACGATGCGGTCGAGCCAGGAGCCGCCGATCAGCGGGTAGGACAGGTGGGAATAGTAGAGATTGCCATCGGCGTCAAAAACCACGCACGGGTCGCCGGCCACCCCCAAGGTCGAGACCAGATGGTCCTCGGTCCAACTGTTGCCACCGTCGGTGGATCCGAAGATGTAGCTGAGGTTGGCGCCGGCGGCCAGTTCCGCCGGATTGGCGGGATTCACGGCGATGGACAATTCTTCAGCGTCAAGGGTCGTGGGTTGGTTGATCTGGATGGCCGGCGGGGTGGCCCACACCAGCGTTGCATTCAATAAAAGTACAAAAACCAGCGTCCTACCCAATGCCGGGCAGACCGCATAATGACAACGGGTCTTTCGATATTTTGGTCGTTCTCCTACCATTTGGTTATTATAGCACAACTGGAAATCCAAGCGCACATCCTGGCCCGGAGTTATTTGCAGTGGTGAGTTTTGGCAGTTGTCAGCCCTGGAAAACTGGTTTTTCGAAAACGGTGATCGCTCTGCTGGCGTTGCTCATGGTGTCCCTTGTGGCAACGGTCGCAGCGGCCCGCGACCTGACCGATGCCGAATATACCGAACTGCTGGTCCGCATCTACAACGGCCGCCCCCAGGCCGCCGCGGCCTGGCTGGATTCCCTCAGCGACGAATGCGCCGGCGAGCCATTTTTCCTCATTGCGCAATCGCGCCTGTTGCTCGAAGCGGTGCCCGAAGATGACCTCGACAAGGCCCGCGCCAAAGACCAATCCCAGCCGATACTGTCCACCTTGCAGCAGGTCATCGACATCTGTGACCAACGCCTCGATGAGGGTGGCGACGAGCTGGCCTTGCGCCGCCTGCGCGGCTGGGCCTGGATGGTCCGCTCCCAGGCCCACGCCCAGGGCCGCAGTTTCTATTCGGCCGGACGCGAAGCCGGACGCGGCAAGAAAGACCTGGAATTCTATCTCGCCACGCATCCCGAAGACCCGGCGGCCAACGGATTGCTGGGCGCCTTCCTCTACTTTTCGGATGCCGTGCCGGCAATCCTGCAGCTGGTTTCCAAACTCATGTTTCTGCCCACGGGAGACCGTGCTCTCGGCCTGGATATGATCCGGCTGGCCGAGACCGGTGCCAGTCCCAAACAGGAGGATTTCCGCACTCTGGCCATGACCGTCAACCTGATCTTTGAGGGACGCTGGGAAGAGGGCTTGCCCCAGGCCATCAGGCTGCAGGAAAACCATCCGGCCTATGTGCGGCTGGCCCTGCCGCTGTCGGCCATGCGCCTTTTGGCACCCGGTTTGGGCCCCGAATTGGAAACGCGCATCGACTTGACCGAAGAAATTTCCGCCCAACGCCCCAGCGCCGATGTCGAC
>DAOVTU010000599.1 GCA_030632925.1 Candidatus Krumholzibacteriia bacterium
CCAAGCTGTGTGTGGAGCACAACCTGTGGATCATCAGTGACGAGGCCTACCGCGAGCTGTACTACACAGGAGGCGATGCGGTCAGCGTGTGGAACCTGCCTGAAGACGATGTGCCGGGCATCACCGGTCGGCGCATCAGCATCGAGACGGCCTCCAAGGTGTGGAACGCCTGCGGCCTGCGCATCGGTGGACTGGTGACGGACAATGCCGAATTTCACGCGCGCTCGGTGGCCGAGAATACGGCGGGCCTGTGCAGCAATATCATCGGGCAATACATCTTTGGCGCATTGGCTCACGAATCCCACGCCGACCTGCAGGCCTGGTACTCCCAGCAGCGCGAATATTACCGCGCCATGCTGCAGGACTTCACCACCCGCACGCGCGACCTGATGCCGGGCCTGATTGTTTCGAGCCCCGATGCGAGTATTTATTCGGTGGTGGATGTGCGCAACATCGCGCCAGCGGGTTTTAATGCCCTGGAGTTTGTGCTCTTCTGTGCCCAGGAAGGTGTGGTGCAGGTGGGGGACGAGGCGCTGACCTTGCTGACCGCGCCGATGTCCGGCTTCTACACCATGAACGCGGGCGTGCCCAACCCCGGCCGGACCCAGATGCGGGTGGCCTACGTGGAAACGCCCGAGCGCATGAAATTGGTGCCTGAACTGTTGGCCGGCCTGTTTGCTCAGTATCTGGCCCGCAGCTAGTAGCCTGGAAGAAGCCGCCTAGAAGCTGTAGCCGAAAGCCGCCCCGCCCATGGGCTTGAAGCCGTCCTTGGTGAACGCAGGCGTGAAGGCCAGGCGGTAGGTGAGCCCGTAGTCGCCGATGAACCGGTAGCCGGCTATGGCGTGGCCCACGACCTGGTCTTCTTTCAGATCAAACAGGACATCGTCGGTGCCGTTGTCGTCGAAGTCCATCCACGTGCCGCCGCCACCCAGTTCGATGAAATTGCGGTCCTTACCCAGCAGGACGCTCATGCCAAAGGGAACCGTGTAGCCCTTGCGGAACGAAATCCCGGTCAGGCCAACGCCGGTGCGGAACGTGAACTTGCCACCGATGATTTTTTCGAAGTTGGCGGAAATCTCGCCGCCGGTGCCGAAGATCTCGGCGTAGAGGCTGGCCTCTTTCTGGTAGTAGCTTTGGGCGCTGGCCGGGGCCGCACCCAGCAGCACACAGGACAACAACACGACTGCAATTATTTTAGACACGATTTTTCCCTCCGTGTTTCGATATTTTATTTTTGCCCACCCATGTCCAACGCCGCTGCCTGAAATTGCGCCGCCGCCTGATCGGTGAGATCCGAAGTGAACAATTCGGCCGCCACAGCAGCCCCGAACGTGAACGTATCGAGGCCCAATTGAGCCAGGTCCACGACCTGTGCGGCCTGCCGCAGGCTGGCCACCAACAGACGGCTCGCACCGCCCGTTGTTTTCAGGATTTCATGCATGGCCAGCACGATGTCGCGACCCGGTTGTCCCGCATCCAGCATCCGGCCGAGGTAGGGGGCGGCGTAGGCGGCGCCAAAACCGGCGGCCAGCAGGACCTGCCCCGGTGTGTAGACGGCGGTCATGGTGATGCGTGCGCCCGACTGGGCCAGGCGGCGGGCCACCTGGTAGCCGTCTTCGGTGGCGGGCACCTTGATGACCACTTCCATACCCGGTGCAGCCAACTGGGCCAACTGCCTGCCACTCTCACACATTTCGTCTGATGTATCGCCCCAAACCTGCATCTGGAGTTCGCGGAAAACCAACTTGGCTGCCTGCCCGGACAGTGTGGCCATGTTTTTCAGGGTACAGGCCTGGCCCGCCCGCTGCAATAGCAAGGGATTGGTCGTCACGCCGTAAAAAACGCCAAGCGGCAGAAACCGCTCCCACTCACGGGGTTCGGCACTGTCCAAAAACAGGCGCAGACCCGGCGCGTTGAAATCGATTTGCTTCGAATTATCCAAGGCCATGAAAGCCGCCTTAGCCAAAGAGGTTGAGTTGCCCGCCGGGATCATCCCAGATGGGTTCGAGGCACTTGGGGTTGTCGAAATCGGGCCAGTTGACATCCCGGCTCACCGGTGCAGCCAGCAGGTCATCGGTGGCCAGGGGCACCAAAAGGCTGGTCAGGCTTTCGGCCTGGGCCGGGTCCAGTCTCAGCCACAGATCCCAGTCCTTGCGGGGCAGGATCACCGGCATGCGGTGGTGGATCGGGCGCATCACCGAATTGGCTGCGGTGGTCAGGATGGTGCAGCTGTGGAGCTCCTTGCCGCCGGGGTATTCCCAGCGATCCCAGATGCCGGCCAGGGCGAACAATCCTTTTTCGCGATTCTGGAACAGGTACGGTTGTTTGATACCGTCCCGGTTTTGCCATTCATAAAAACCGTTGACCGGAATCAGGCAGCGCCGCTGGCGGAACGATTCCTGGAATGAGCTTTTGTCCAACACGGTTTCGCTGCGGGCATTGATCATGCGGGCCGAGGCGTCGTCGTGGGGCGACCAGTGCGGCACCAGACCCCAGCGGAGTTGGCGGATCATCCGGCCTTCGCTGGTCGGGTTGGGCAAGACCGCGGCAATGTCCTGGGTGGGCGCGATGTTGTAGCGCGGCAGGAGGTCGGGCACCATGTCGAGGAAGAACTCTTCGGCGAGCTGATGGGGAGCAACGGATTGGACGATACGGCCGCACATGTTATCACCACGGGTTGGCGTGATCAGAAAAGGCGCCGGCGGTCCGTTGAGGAACCGCCCGGGCCAACAGGTTAGATGTCTGAGCAAAAGAAAGATAAGCGCAGGGGTCCCCGGGCGTCAAACCCCAGCTCGCATCTGTCGATCAGGCCC
>DAOVTU010000606.1 GCA_030632925.1 Candidatus Krumholzibacteriia bacterium
AGGGCTTCAGACTGGAAGCCGTACGTAGCATTCAGGAGCATGATCACACCGGTGACCGAAAAGGCCGCCACGATGGTGCCCAGGAACTTCCACTTCTGCTGCGTCGCAGGCGTGGTGCCCAGCCAGTAACCGATTTTCAGATCGCTGATGAATCCACCGCTCATCGACAGCGCCGTACAAACCACGCCACCGATCAACAGGGCCGCCACGATGCCTTCGGGGCCGTTCAAACCGACAGCCCGCAGTACCACCGAACTGATGATCAGGGTCATCAGAGTCATGCCGGACACGGGGTTGCTGCCTACAATGGCAATCGCCCGCGCAGCCACGGTGGTGAACAGAAACGAGATGCCGGCGACCAGCAACAGGCCAACCAGGGCTTGCACCAGAGTCACTTTGACAATGAATGCAAAGAAGAGGAAGACTACGCCCAGAACAGCAAAGGTCAACAGCGTCACGAGCTTGGAAGGCATGTCGTGTTGGGTGCGTTCAACATCGTCGTTACCCTGCTTGCCGGCCTGCATGGCCAGTTTCACGGCGCCGACGATGATGTCACGGCTTTTCCAGACACCGATCATGCCGCTCATGGCGATGGCGCCGATGCCCACCGGACGCACGAAGTGTTTGAAAATGTCGCCGGTGTCCATGGCCTCCAGGGCCGGCAGTTGATAAAGAACGCCATCAACCATCACGCCCTTGCCCAGGATGCCCACCATGGGAATCAAGACCCACCAGCTGAGGAACGAACCACAGGCGATGATCAGCGAATACCGCAGGCCAATGATATAACCCAGGCCGAGCACCGCAGCTTCGGTGAGCATGTGGTATTCCAGGCGCACTTGCTGGGAAATCTTCTGGCCGAGGGCGAAGTTCGTCGAAGAGAACGTCTCGCGCCATACGCCAAGAGTCTGATGACTTAAGAGCTGAAACAGCATCGCGATGCCACCACTCTTGACCAGCACGCTGGCCTGGTCGCCACCGGTTTCGCCGACCACGAGCACCTCAGTCGAGGCGGTCGCTTCGGGGAAGGGGAATTCGCCGTGCATCTCCTTGACGAAGTAGCGACGGAAAGGAATCAACAGCAGGATGCCCAGGAAACCACCCAACAGGGAGGCGAAGCACATTTGCCAGAAGTTGGTCAGTTCATTCAGGCCCAGGATGTAGATACCAGGCAGAGTAAAAATGGCGCCAGCCACGACAACGCCCGAGGCCGAACCGATGGACTGGATCATGACGTGCTGCTGCAGGACGTCCTTCTTGCCCAGACCGGCGGAGATGCCAATGGCCAAAATCGTAATGGGGATGGCTGCCTCAAATACCTGGCCGATTTTCAGGCCCAGATAGGCCGCCGCGGCCGAAAATACGATGGCAAAAATGACGCCCATCACGAGCGAATAGCCTGTCACTTCGGGCACGATGCTCGAAGCCGGCACCACCGGCACATACTGCTCACCCGACTCCAGCTTGCGATAAGCGTTTTCGGGCAGACTTCTGCTGCTACCGCCGACGTCCATGGAGACCTCCACCTAGGGGTTCAGAAGGGAAATGAAAGCAAAATAGGCTTGTTGCCCAGATGGCGAACCCTAACATCTTGTGGGGAGTCTAACAAGGAAATCATGGGGCATTTTAGGCCCCAATTTAGGCCTTTAAGGCCTCTTCCTTGCCCCGGACCGCCCCACTCACCATATTTTCGACTTCAGATTATCATTCGGATTCCCCAATTGCGGTAACTTCTTCGCGCGGAGGCCTGTCATGCTCGATCGCCAAGCCCAATCCCCATTTCCCAGCCTGATCGAACGTTTCGTCAAATACGCGAAGATCCACACCACCAGCAGCGAAGATTCCGAGACCTACCCCAGCACCAAGATCCAGTTTGATCTGGCCCGTATCCTGGTCGATGAATTGAAGGCCGTAGGCCTGAGCGACGCCGCCGTGGACGACAACTGCTACGTCACGGCCTCGCTGTCGGCCACTCCCGGCTGCGAAAAAGTGCCGACCATCGCCTTCATTTCCCACATGGACACCTATCCCGAAGTCAGTGGCGAAAACGTCGTGCCCACCTTCCACGAAAACTATCAGGGTGGCGACATCGAGTTGCCCAAGGAAGGCCGCAAGATCCTGGCCGCCGAAAACCCCTACCTGCAGGAATGCCTGGGCGAGACCATCATCACCGCCGACGGCACCACCCTGCTGGGCGCCGACGACAAGGCCGGCATCGCCGAGATCCTCGAGGCTTTGACTCGCATCCACGAAAACCCCGACTGGCGCCACGGCCTGGTCAAGGTCGCCTTCACCCCGGATGAAGAAGTGGGCGCGGGCGTGAAACACTTCGACGTGGAAAAATTTGCCGCCACCGTGGCCTACACCATGGACGGCGGCCAGCGCGGTGAAGTCGAGAACGAAACCTTCTGTGCCGACAGCGCCATCGTCACTTTCGTGGGCCGCGACATCCATCCCGGTTATGCCAAAGATAAAATGGTGCCCTCGGTCAAGGTGGCTGGCGAGTTCCTGACCATCCTGCCTCGTGAAGGCGCACCCGAAACCACCGAAGGTGCCGAAGGCTACATCCACCCCATCAGTCTCAAGGGCAATACGAGCGAGACCGAAGTCCAGGTCCTGATCCGCGATTTTTCGGCCGATGGCCTCAAGCCCAAAGCCGAGAAGATCGAAGCCTACGCCAAAGCCGCCTGCAAAAAATGGCCGGGATCCTCGTACCGCATGGAGATCAAGGAATTCTACCGCAACATGAAGTATGACCTGGAGAGAGAGCCCCGTGCCATGGCCTACGCCCTTGAGGCC
>DAOVTU010000088.1 GCA_030632925.1 Candidatus Krumholzibacteriia bacterium
GCCGGGATTTTCCCCGGTATTCATGTGGGCCGCGTCTGGGTGGTCTACTGGCTGTTCCCGATTCCGAACTATCAGGCCATGTGGCCCAACTTCCGCAGCCCGTTGCTGTGGGATGTGTTCGCCGTGGGCACCTATGCCACGGTGTCGCTGCTGTTCTGGTACATGGGCATGGTGCCTGATCTGGCCACGTTCCGTGACCGGGCCAAGGGCCGCATCCAGCAAGTCGTTTACGGCATACTTTCCCTGGGTTGGAACGGCAGCCACCGTCACTGGCACCGCTACGAAAAAGCCTACCTGCTGCTGGCCGGATTGGCCACGCCGCTGGTGCTCTCGGTGCATTCGGTGGTGTCGTTTGACTTTGCGACCGCGCAGCTGCCCGGTTGGCATACGACGATCTTCCCGCCCTATTTTGTGGCTGGCGCCGTGTTCTCGGGCTTTGCCATGGTCGGAACGCTGTTGATCCCGGCGCGCCAGCTGTTCGGTCTCAAGAGCATCATCACGCTGCATCATCTCGAGAACATGAACAAGATCATCCTGGCGACCGGTTCGATGGTTGGTTTTGCCTACGCCACCGAATTTTTCATGGCCTGGTATGGCGGGAACCCCAACGAAAGCTTTGCCTTCGTCAACCGCGCCTTTGGTCCCTACGCCTGGGCGTACTGGATCATGGTCACTTGCAACGTGATCACACCGCAGCTGTTCTGGTCCAAGAAGATCCGCACCAACATTCCGGTCATGTGGGTGATGTACATTTTCGTGAACATCGGCATGTGGTTCGAGCGCTTCGTGATCACGGTCTCGTCTTTGAGCCGCGATTTCCTGCCGTCGTCCTGGGCCTACTACGACCCGACGATCGTCGACATCCTGACCTTCCTGGGCAGTTTCGGCCTTTTCTTTACGCTGATCCTTCTGTTCATCCGCTTTGCGCCCATGGTGGCCATGGCCGAGGTCAAGACCATCATGCCGATTTCTGATGCCCACAGTGGTGAGCGTCGCAGCGTTGGCGATTACCACGGTGACATTCCGCGGAGTGTGCGGGACGGAGGTGCCCGATGAGTACCGATGCGAAACTCTACGGTCTGCTGACCGAATTCGACAGCGCCTCGGTGTTGATGAAAGCTGCTGCCAAGTGCCGTGACGAAGGATTCAAAAACTGGGATGTGCATACGCCATTCCCGGTGCACGGCATGGATGAGGCCATGGGCATCCGCGGCACGCGCCTGCCTTTCATCGTGCTGGTCAGTGGCTTCACGGGCTTGGGCCTGGCCACGCTGATGCAGTGGTGGATGAACGCGGTGGACTACCCGTTCATCATCTCGGGCAAACCCCTGTTCGGCATCCCGGCCAACGTGCCGATCATGTTCGAACTGACGGTGCTGCTGAGTGCTTTTGCGGCCTTCTTCGGCATGTGGATCCTGAACGGTTTGCCGCGGTGGTATCACCCGCTGTTCACCAACCGCCGCTTCCGGCGCGCGACCCAGGATCGCTACTTCATCGTGGTCGAAGCCAAGGATCCGAAGTTCAACCTGGAAAAAACCCGCGACTTCCTGGCCGCCCTTGGCGGGTCGGTTGTCGAAGAAGTCAACGAAAGCGCGGAGGACTGATAAATGCCACGCCCTATTCTGTATGTGCTGTTGGTATTGGTCGCCGCCAGTCTGGTGCCCATCGGTTTGGTCTACAAGGCGCGCAATTCGCCCAAGACCCAGCCGCGCATCCAGGTCGTTTACGACATGGACGACCAGTACAAGTCCAAGACCCAGACCGAGAGTGCCTTCTTTGCCGACGGCATGGCCATGCGCCATCACCCCGAGGGCACCGTGGCCCAGGGACTGCTTGAGGCCGATGACGCGTTCTACCGTGGTCAAGTCGAGGGCGATACGCTCTTCGTGGAAACGTTCCCCGTCGAGGTGTCGCGCGAGATGATGTACCGGGGCCAGGAACGTTTCAATATCTACTGCGCGCCGTGTCACGGCATCAGTGGCAACGGCAATGGTCCGGTGCACGTGCGGGCTGCGGCTCTGGGCGAAGGCACCTGGACGCCGCCCACGGATCTGCGTAGCCAGACGGTGGCCGATCGTTCGGTGGGGCACCTTTATAATTCGATCAAGAACGGTATCCGGAACATGCCGGCCTATGGCTCGCAGATCACACCGGAAGACCGTTGGGCCATCGTGGCCTATGTGCGGGCGCTGCAGTTGTCCCGCAATGCAAATCTTGAGGATGTACCGGCGGAGATCCGGGCCAGCCTGCAGAAGTAGAACCGACCTAGGTGGCAGCGCCGGCCTTGGTGGCCGGCCCAGCACGGGAGTTTGAATTGTCGCATCACCATGTTCCAAGCGTGGAAGACACGAAGATCACCATGGATGGTCTCGGGTCAAAGGTGTTCATGATCAGTGCCGTTATCGGCGTTGTCGGGCTGGCGGCCACCTTCGGGTTGGGCCTCAGTCAGGGCGATGATCTGCAGCACTTTGCCTTCGCCTACCTGTTGAACTACGCGTTCTTCCTGGCCATCAGCCTGGGCGCGTTGATCTTCCTGCCGATCATGTTCATCACCAAGGCCAGTTGGAATGTCGTCTTGCGGCGTCTGGCTGAAGTCACTGCCGCGGTGATGCCCTTGATGGCGATCCTGGCTATTCCCGTGATCATTTTCGCAGGTAAGGTATACGGCTGGAACGATCCGGTGGTCGCCGCGAGCCACGCCATGAGCCACAAGGCCGGCTACCTGAACCAAACGGCTTTCACCATTCGTTGGGTGATTTATTTTGCAATCTGGAGTGGCTATGCGCTGTTCTTCTGGCGCACGAGTGCGGCCCAGGACAAAACCGGCGACCTGAAATACACCCGCCGCCTGGAAAACTTCTCGGGCTTCGCGATCATGGCCTGTGCCATGTCCATCGCCGCCGCCTCCTTTGACCTGCTGATGAGCGTGGACCCGCTGTGGTTCAGCACCATGTTCGGTGTGTTGTACTGGTCCGGCGGTTTCGTGACCTTCTTTGCCGTGCTCACGCTGGCCTTGCTGGGATTGCAGAATACCGGACGGATGACAAACATCGTCAGCCCCGAGCACTTCCACGATCTGGGCAAGCTCATGTTCGCCTTCACGTTCTTCTGGGGCTACATCGCCTTCAGCCAGTTCATGCTGTACTGGTACGCGAATATTCCCGAGGAAACGAGTTGGTACCTGGTGCGCACCCGTGAGGGCTGGGACATGATCGCCTACGGGACGCTCTTTGCGACGCTGCTTTTTCCTTTCCTTGGCCTGGTTTCGCGCTTCGCCAAGCGCAGTCGCAAAATGCTGGCCTTCTGGGCCGTGTGGATCATCGCCGCCCAGTGGCTGAACATGTACTGGGTCGTGATCCCGGAGTTCAGCGAGACCCTGACTTTTAATCCCATGTACGTGACCTGTTTCGTCGGCATCGGCGGACTGTGGTTCGCGGGCATCGTGAAGCTGGCCTCGAGCACTTCCCTGGTTCCGACGGGGGACCCGCGTCTCGAAGAGTCATTGCGTTTCGAGAACGCCTAGTTAAGGAGAATTGTATGGCCTCGGCCAAAGACAACGGGAAAACAGGATTCAATACCGGCGCGGTGGTGGCGTATGGATTGGCGGGGATCATCTTCGTCTATGCGTTGTCCCTGTTCATCGAGGGTGGTTACAACGCCGTGTTGAACAAGGAAATGCAGACCAAGATCTACGCCGCAGGCACCAGTGAAGAGAGCATAGCCCAGCTGGCCGAACAACAGGCCCTGCTGGACGAACAGCCCCGCTACATCGATCCGGAAGCAGGCGTGCTCTGCATTCCCATCGAGAATGCCATGGACAGGGTTGTGGTCAAGACTGCCGAATAGGTGGTAGTCGGGATGATTCGCGGATTTTCTTTCAGTACCTGACCGCCGACCTGGCGGCACGAAAGAGGTAACGGTTTGATCGGCAGCGCCAATCTTTCAGCTTGGTTCCCCGAATGGGGTTCGACCCATGCGCCGGACGTGGATGTGCCATTTTTCGACATTTATGTCGTTACGGTAACCATTTTGATATTAACCGTCGGCTTGGCCGTGGTCTTCACGCGCACCTTCACCCGCAAAGAGGGTGACCCCGAGCAGATGCCTGCCGTGGGCACCAACAAGATCCTGCTGGGTCTTGGCGTGGTCGGTGCCATCGCGTTGGCCGGTTTTGCTTTCCAGACGGGCCTGTCCGGCTTTGTGGGGCAGAGGGTTGCGCCCTATGGTGCCTTTGAAGTCAGTGTCACCGCCCGCGAGGGTGTGTGGGACTTCACCTACCCCGATGGGCACGTGGCCGACACATTGCGCGTAGCGGTGGGACAACCGGTGCACCTGACGATGACCAGCCAGGACATCAGCCAGAACATGTCGATCCCTGATCTGCGCGTGAACCAGACCATCATGCCCGGTCACACGACCGAAGCCTGGTTCGAGACCATCCGGCCGGGCACGTTCCCGATCCGAACCGGTGCTTTCAGCGCCGCGACCTATGACAGCATGACCTCGGTTGTCGTTTCACTGCCCGCCGAAGAATTTGCGGCCTGGCAGGCAGCCGTGGGCGACATCTTTGCCGGCCGCACCATGGCCGAAGTGGGCGAGTTGCTCTACAACCAGCAAGGTTGTAAGGCGTGTCATTCGCTGGACGGATCCAATCTGGTCGGCCCATCGCTCAAGAACGTTTACGGCTTCGAATTCCTGACCACGACGGGCGAAACCGTCCTGGCCGACGATGCCTACATCAAGGAATCCATTCTTACGCCCAACGCCTCGGTCATCGCGGAATACCAACCGGTGATGACGCCTTACGCAGGCATTTTGGGTGACCAGGAAATTCAGGCCATCACCGAATTCCTGAAGACCATTTCCGACCGCGGCCATACCGGCGGCCAGGAGGACAAGTAGATGCACAACGTCAGCCAATCTGCTGCCGAACAAGTTCGTCGCAGTTTTCTGGGCGGCCCCGACGGCGTCAGTGAGTGGTTCCAGTCCCTGGATCACAAACGCATCTCGCTGATGTTTCTGGCCTGGACCGCAGGCGCCTTTCTGCTGGCGATGATCCTGGCGATCATGCCTTTGGTGAAAGCTGTGGGCGGCCGCGGCCTCAGTGCGCAGTTGCTCTTCGAAACGCTGACCTATCAGCGGTTGCTGCACGTGGTGGCCTGGCTGGTGCCGGCGATCCCGGGCATTATCGGTTTCTTTCTGCTGCCGCTGCAAATCGGCGCCAGCAACATGGCTTTCCCGACCTTGTCCCGTTGCAGCCTGCGATTCTACGTTGTCGGCCTGGTGCTGATGCTCGGTTCGCTGGCCACCTACCCGGTCGGCTCCGGTTGGACGCTGGATACCCACTTGAGCCTGCTGGATCCGGGCGCCTTTGGCGTGTTGATGGTCGGGCTGTTCTTCATGGGCCTGAGTTGGTTCCTGACGGGCGTCAACTTCATCGTCACCGTGCACCACAAGCGCCGCGAAGGCATGGGCTTCTTTGACATGCCGCTGACGGCGTGGGGCCTGTATTTGTACAGCTACCTGCTGGTGCTTTCGGGTTTGATTTTCGGCATCATTGCCTTGTACATGGCGGCCAGTTGGGTCACCACTGAAGGCCTCTTTGGCTGGAAGTCCGACCCCATGGCCTGGCGCTCCTATTTCTGGTTTGCCATCCGGCCCGTGACCTACTTCGCGATGATTCCCGCGGTGGGCATCGTCAGTGATGTCATCAGCGGCGTGTCGCGCAAGGCTTCGACCGGCTACCGCACCATGGTCGGTGCGATGATTGCCCTGACGGGCATCGCGGTGGCCAGTTATGGTGTGAGCCTGGTGGGGCAGGGCCTGAGCCCGGCCGGCACCCTGATTTTCAGCGCTTTGAGTCTGTTGGCGGCCGTGCCCGTGGCGATCATAGCCATCACCTGGTTGTCGACTCTTTACCGCAGCAGCATCAGTTGCTCGTCGGCGAATGTTTTCTGCAACGCCTTCATTCTGCACGGTGGCATTGCATCGCTGTTGGGCCTGTTTTTGGCCAGCCCGGCGGTGGGTGCCTTTCTGGGCGCGAGCATGTTTGCTTCGGCCCAGCTGGACTACATCATCTGGGGTGGCGTCAGTTCGGCCCTGATGGCCGGCCTGCATTACTGGTGGCCCAAAATGATGGGCCGCAAGTACAGCGATGATGTCGCCCGGATCGGCGCGGTGCTCTATGTTGTTGGTCTGAACCTGGCCCTGGTGCCGCGTTTGATCATGGGCACCAAGGGCGTGCCCCAGGATCTGGCCGGCCTGGTGGACAGTTCGCTGCGGTTGGCCGAAGTTTCCAGCTTTGGTTGGCTGTGCGTCTACTTCGGCCTGGCCGTGATCGCGGGCAACCTGTTGGTCACCATCTGGGGTGATGAAGCGGCCGAGGAAAATCCGTGGGGAGCAACCACTCTGGAGTGGACCGTTCCTTCGCCGCCGCCCGAAGACAACTTCAGCTAGGCGCGACCGTTTGTGATCGGAAGCCCTCTGGGATGTCCCGGAGGGCTTTTTTTAGGCAATGAGAGCCTGCTTGGAACCAACGAGAGACAGGGACTGATGTCGAACCGGAAACAGATTGTGGGATTTGTGATCGGCCTGATGGCGGTGGCGTCAATGGCACCGGCCACAGAGGCTGCCGACTACGAGTACGACCCCTACAACGCCGAAGACATCATGGAACTGTGCGCCGGTTGCCATGGCGAGTACGGCCAGGGTGGGGGAGACGGCGAATATCCGCGCCTGGCGGGATTGCCGGTTAAGTATCTGGAAGACCAACTGCGCGCCTATATCAAGGGCGAGCGCCAGGGTCTGGTGATGGTGACTTACGCCAATGAACGGGAAATGCCCGATGCCGATGTGCGGGATATCTCGCGTTACATGGCTGAGATTGAGCTGCCTTCGAAGATGCCGGTCATTGACCAAAACCTGGATTCCCTGGAAAAACTGCTCATTGCCAGCAAGGTGTTCAACGTGCCCCGGCTGGAGGGCGATACCGTTCTGGGCGGGCAAATCTACAACAAGCAGTGTAAAAAATGTCACGGCAAAGAGGGGGCCGGTCGTGGCAAATTCCCGCAGCTGGCGGGCCAGTTTTCTGACTACATCCGGCTGCAAATTGAAGATTTTCGCAGCGGCAAGCGCATCAACAAGCAAATGGACAAGTATCTTGTCGGTCTGACAGATGAAGATATCGACAACCTGTTGGCATATCTTTCGGTTGTTGATGATTGAAAATCCATGATCTGTGGGCGGTTGGCCGAGAACTTCGCCGTTTTCCCACGAAATCTCTATGAAATAGTGCTGAATTCAGACCGTTTTTGTAGTAGAGTTGCCCTCGTTCTGGAAGCAAGCCGGCTGGTGAGTTGTAAGGGCTTCGCCGCGGTGAGTGGAAACGCTGAAAGTTGAACAGGAACTATCAGGTTTTTTACTAATTGGATATGAGGAGGCCAATGTCCAGATTGGAAGATGCGTTCAGGCCGGACCATCGAAGTTGAGGTCGATGTTGCCGGGAAAATGAAGCAAGGTTCGCCACTAGATGCTATGAGGTTTGGAATGCGTTCGACACGCCAAACCCATGAGGGGAGACAAAATGAAGTTGTTTAGCAAGTTGGCTGTCGCCGTACTTTTGGTGACGATCTGCAGTCTGGTTGCGGACCGTCCGGTCCAGGCCCAGACTCTGAAGGAAGTGATGGAGGAGCGCGGGTTGACCGAGAAGGACATCCTGGCCGCTGCCAAGACCTACACGCCGACCGGCGGCCGTGACGAATACATCGCCTTCAGCTCTGGTGGCCAGAGCGGACAGGTGATCGTCTACGGGATTCCGTCGATGCGCATCCTGAAATACATTGGCGTTTTCACGCCCGAGCCCTGGCAGGGATACGGATTCGATGACGAGTCCAAGGAAGTCCTCAAGGGTGGCCGGATCATGGGCAAGGACATCATCTATGGTGACTCTCACCATCCGGCGATTTCCGAGACCGATGGCGAATACGATGGACGCTACCTGTTCATCAACGACAAGGCCAATCCCCGCCTCGCGGTGATCGACCTGCACGACTTTGAGACCAAGCAGATCGTGGCCAACCCGTTCTTCCGTTCGGATCACGGTGGCTGCTTTGTCACCCCCAATACCGAATACATCATGGAAGCCAGCCAGTACGCCGCGCCCTATGGCGACGACTTCGTGCCCCTCGAAGAATTCAACGAGAAGTATCGCGGTGGACTGACCTACTGGAAGTTTGACCGCGAAGCGGGCCGCATCGATCAGGCCGAGTCGTTCACCTTCGAGCTGCCGCCCTACAGCCAGGATCTTTGCGATGCCGGCAAGGGACCCAGCTACGGTTGGGGCTTCACCAACTCGTTCTGTTCCGAGCGTTACATTGGTGGCATCGAGCGCGGTCGCCCGCCCTTCGAGGCCGGTTGCTCCGCCAAGGACACCGACTTCATGCACGTGACCAACTGGAAAAAGGCCGCCGAACTGGTCGCCGCCGGTAAGGTTGCCAAGGTTGACGGCAACTACCTGATCACCATGGAGCAGGCTATCGCCGAAGATCTGCTGTTCCTTATCCCCGAGCCCAAGAGTCCCCACGGTTGCGATGTGACGCCCGACGGCAAGAGCATCATCGTTTCGGGCAAGCTGGACAGCCACGCCTGGGGGTACAGTGTCGAGAAGATCATGAAGGCTATCGAGGAC
>DAOVTU010000004.1 GCA_030632925.1 Candidatus Krumholzibacteriia bacterium
AGTGGCGATCTGCACCCACAGTCCAGACGCATTTTCATGGCTGGGATAGTCGCTCAGGAAGCGCACGTAACCACCGATGGCGGCATGCCAGTCTTCGACTTCCTGATAGCAGATCGCGGCGTTGTAGGCCGCCAGTGGCGCGTACTCGCCCTCGGGGAACAAGTCGGTCAAGACTTCATAGCTTTGCGCCGATTCCAGGAAATTTTCTTCCTTGAACTGCACTGTGGCGGCCCGCAGGTAAGCCAGTTCAGCCAAGTCGTGGTCCGGATGAGTCACCGTAAAGTTGCGGAAACCGGCCAGAGCCTGGTCCATGATTTCGTTGCGGTAGTAGCTTTCCGCCAGATAGAACAGGGCGCCGGGGCCGGACTCGCTGTCCGGATAGTCCAGAGTCACTTTCTCGAAGGCCTTGGCCGCCTCCTGGAATTCGCCGGCTGCGAAGGCATCCTGACCCTTGTTCCAGAAAATGTCTGCCGCCATGGGGCTGTCGGGGTGGTTCTCGAGATACTCGCCCATGTCCTTGCCGCTGCGGTAGTAGCAAGACTGAATGCCCAGTTCGGCGTCTTCGACCCGCACGTCGCCGGGGAAAGCCGCGACAAAGGCGGTGAAGGCGACGATGGCCTGATCATCCTGGCCCTGATTATAGGCGCAATTGGCCAGGCCAAAGCGGGCATCGGCGGCGTGGCTGCCGGTGGGCGATTGGGCCAGCAGTCGATCGTAGGCTTCGGCCGCCAATTCAAATTGTCCCAGGCCAAAGCGCGTATCGGCGATGCGATAGAGCGCGGTCTTGGTTTCGGGCGCGGCGGGGAAGCGGTGGAGAATCTGTTTCCAGCTTTCAATGGCCTGCTCGTAGTACTGCAGGCGGTAATAGCAATCACCCTGGTTGGCCAGAGCCGAAGCGGCCATGGGGTCGTCCGGATGCTTGGCCAGGAAGTCGCTGAATTGCTTGAGGGCGTCCTCGTAGTTGTGCTGGTTAAAATAGATGCTGCCGACGGCCAGGCTGTTGGTGCCTTTTTCACTTTCGGCATTGGCCAGGGCCATCAGGAATTTTTCCTGTTCCTTGAGGGCCAGTTCGTAGTCGCCGGTCTGGCTCAGGCTGGCCACCAGACCCTGCAACGATGCGGCGGCCACATTGCTGCGCGGGTAACCGGTCAGGACCAGGCGGTACATGCCTTCGGACTGCCGGTACAGGCCCTGGGTATAGTAGGCTTCGCCAAGATAATAGTAGGTCCTGGCGCGCCACTCGCTGGGCGTAGGCAAGAGCTTGCTGGCCAGATAGTTGTAGTTGGTGATCAGGCGGTCCAGATCGCCGGTGCGGTAGTAGGCCAGCGTCGACAGGAACAGGGCCCGCTCGGCCACATTGGTATTGACGTTCTTGTCCAAAACGTTCTGGAAACTGCGGATGGCTTCCTTGTCTTCGCCCAGTTGGAAATGGCTGTAACCCTGCAGCACGCGCACGCGGGCCGACAGCTCGTCGCCGGGGAAGCGTTTCAGGAAATCGCCGGCCAAAATGATGGCTTGGCCGTAATTTTCCTCGTCGGTGTAGGTGAAGATCACCTTGTGCAACGCGGCACTGGCCACGCGGGTTTCGCCGAAGCGTTTGACCACGTCGGTCCAGGCAAAAATGGCTTCGGCCTTACGATCGAGGGCCATGTAGCAGTCACCGATGAGGTACTGGGCGTAGCCGCTGATCTCTTCGCCGGGGAAGGTGCGGACGACCTCTTCAAGCTGCCGCACGGACTCGTCATAGCGGCCCTCGTTGAACGTCACGCAGGCCATCTTGTAGCGGGCGTTGGGTACAAAGCGGCTCGCGGGGTATTTCTCGAGGAAAGCACGGTAACTGCGAACGGCGACCGAGTTTTGCCCGGAACGGTAAAAGGCTTCGGCTACCGAGAAGGCCACGTCGTCGGCCAGGGGGCTGTCGGGATATTTGCGCAGCACCTGGCGGTAACGCTGGATGGCCAGGATGTACTGTCCGGTGTCTTCGAGGCAGCGACCGAGGTAATAAAGGCCGCGGTCACTGGGCACTTCGCCAAAGTAGGCAATGGCTTCGTCGTAACGTTTTTCGTGGTAGGCGAACAAGCCCAGGGCAAACTTCACCTGGGGCTTTTCGGCATAACCCGGACGGCGTTCCAACAACTCGCGGTACACGCCGTGCAGCTTCAGCCAATTGCCTTCCACGATGTAGCTCAACCCGATTTCATACAGGCCCTCGGCCAGCAGAAAGGTGTCGTCGTACTTGTCGATCAGGCGGTCGTATTTTTTGATGGCCTGGTCGAACTGGCCCAGATTGTAGAAGCACTCGCCTTCGCGCAGCAATACGCTGGCCTTGAGGTAGTCGTCGGCGCCCTTGCGGCCGTTGACCTGCTTGTATTCTGCCAGAGCACCGATGTAGTCCTCGGCCGCAAAGTAGCATTCACCCAACATGTACTGGGCGTGGGCGGCGTTGTCGCTTTTGCCGTAAGACTGTACAAAGAGCCGGTACTGCTGCATGGCAGCCGACTTGTCGGTGCCGTTGGTGTAGGCGTTGCCGGCTGCTTCCCAGAGGGCAGACTCGGTGGGCACGCTGCGTTCGGCGTTGGGTTCGGCCGCCAGGCTGGACGTTCCCAGCAGGAGTACCAGAGCCGCTCCGCCGGCCATCCGGATCATGTTGTTGACCATCTTGGTATTCATCACTTGCTGTCCCCCAGGTACTCGGAATTGGCTTCATTGGTACGGTTGTCTTCAGCGGAATTGCCACTGACTTCAACCCGGATGGGAACGCGCGTACGGTCGGCGAAGCCCATGATTTCAACGTTTGTCATGTAGTCCCAGGCCTGGCCCATGTCGTCCAGTACGGTGACGCGGACGTCGTATTGGCCATTGTCGACCAGACGACCATTTTCATCCTCGCCGGCCCAGGTGACGCCTTCGGGCGGCACGCCGTTGCCGGACAGAATACGGACTTGTCGGCCCTGCTCATCGGTGATCTCCAAGTGCCAGGATTCGATGGTCCCGCGCACGGCAGTCTGGATTTCGAAGGTCACGTTGCGGTCGCTGCCCGACGGGCTGAACAGGGCCCGGTCGGTATTCATCTTGACGCCGAAGGGCACGCCGAAGCGCAGGGTGGCGCTGAAGACGTTCTGGGCTCCGAGGTCGGTGCTGACGTAGGCGTAGTCGAACTGCCAGTTCTCCAACTGGAAGCCGGCGCCGGCGCTCATGTGCTCGCGCTCCGAGTCGTAACCACCGCGCAGAACCAGATTGCGCATGGCGGCCAGTTCCAGGCCGTTGCGGAAGCTGGTGTCCATGTACTTGGTTTCGACCACGTCGGCGGTCATGCGCAGGCGATTGTGGAAAAAGCGCAGGGCCAGTCCGGCACGGGCGCTGCGCACGAGTTCTTCTTCTTCATCAATCAGGGTGATCTTGGGCGATACGATGTTCTGGATGGCGCCACCGATGCTGAGCAAACGGTGAGGGCGGTACATCAGGCCGATGTCCATGCCCGTGCTGCTGCCGCTGGCGCCGCCGATGTTCTGGCTGACGGCCTTCAGGGTCAAGCCGTAGGTGAACCGGTTGCCGCCGTTGGCATAGCCCAGCGAAAAAATGCTCTCCTTCTCGCTGAACGTCTCGTCCAGGTCGGCATCCCAGGTGGACCGTTCGAATTCGCCACTGTTGGTGAAGGTGCCGTTCAGGGAGAACGTGCCCCAGGACTCGGTGGGCATGCCTAAAGCGAGGAAGGAATACTGGGAATCGTTGTACATGGTGGCGCCCATGGCGGTGATTTCCAGGGTGCGCAACTGGGCCAACCCGGCCGGATTCCAGTAGGCGGTGGCCGCATCATCGGCCATGCCGGTGACCGCGTTGCCCAGTGAGAGACTGCGGGCACTGGCGCCGAAGCGCAGGAAGCCACCGGGCACACCGGCATCGTCAGCGGCCGCAGCCGGACTGGCGACCATGGTCAGCAGGGCGGCCATAGCCAGGCCCATCCGGATCGAACAAATGGTGCGTTTCATGTTTTTGAAGTTCCTCATTTGACCACCGCCACTTTGCGGCGCAAGTCCATGCCATTGCCATGGACCCGACAGATGTAACCACCGTTGGCCACCTTGCGGCCCTTGCCGTTGGTGCCATCCCAGGGAATTTGCACGACCTCGCCGGCCGATACGAAATGCTGTTCGCTGTGCACGATGTCACCGTACAGGTCATACAACGTGACGGTCACGTTGCCAGTGGCCGTGGGCCGGAACATGATCATGGTGCCGCCCTCGTTCGGGTTGAACGGGTTGGGGCGGTTGGTGATCTCCTTGGCCAGATCCAGGGCGTTGGCGGTGTAGAGGACCACGGTCTGGACCTCTTCAGTAACGCCGCTGCTTTCTTCGGCGTAGAACCGCAGAGTGTGCTGGCCGGGTGTCATGAACTCCGGACCGAGATCGGCCAGAGTAAAAGTGCCGGAGTAGACGTCGACAGGCCGCGGCGGGTCCTGCAGGTCGACATCAAAGAAGATGGCCTGGATGCCGCCCAGATCCTTGGTCACGGCGCTCAGCGACATCTGGGTCGTTGAAGTGACGTAGAAGCCTTCGTGGAACGGCGAAACGTCCGGTTCAAAGGTCAAGGTGCTGCGGGGTGGTCCGACCACCTCGATCACCAGGCCGTCAGAGACGATGTCGCTCGAGATGGCCTGCATGTAGATGTCCCGGGTGCCATAGCTGTCGACGCTCAGGTCGGTACTGGCTTCACCGTTGACGTTGGCGATGAAGGTTGTCGATGATGACCGGGTGGAGCCCAGTTGGCCGTCGCCCTCCATCACTTCCAGGAAGACTTCCGAGCCGGGAACCGGGTTGCCCGAGGCGTCAGTGGACCGCGTGCGGATAATCACGACTTCGTCGGGGCGCAGAGGACGGTCCAGGGTGTGTCCGGGAATATCTTCGGCCCACAACTCGACCATGGCCGCCGGCGCGGGGCGCACCACGACCACGTGGCTGAAGAACTGCTCGCCGGTACCGTCGCCGACGCGCAGGTAAATGGTCTCGGCCCGGTCGTAGGTCTGGAAGCCGAAGGTGTACTCGCCACTGAGGGTCGTGCCCACGGTGTCGGCCAGGATGCCGGCCGGGCTCAGGTTGAAATCCGGCCGCGGCGAGTTGCCGCTGAAGGCCTGCAATGTGAAATTGCGGTCATCGGTGGTGACCAGTTGGCCGTTGATGATGTCGACCCGGCGCACGGTCATGCTGAAGTGCTGGCCGGCGATGACGGTGTCGGGAATGTCCACGGCGTAGCGCACGCCTTCGGGCACTACGTTCAAAACTTCACTGAAAGACTCGCGCCCGCGGTCATCCCGGACCCGGATCACGATCTGCTCGCTAGTGCTGTAGCTCTGGCCGCTGATGACCGTTTCGCCGCTGACCAGAGTGCCCGTGGTGATACCCAGAGCACTGTGGGAGGCCAGGCGGTTGGGCAGCAGGGCGGTCATTTCAAAATCGCCGCCGGCATCGATGCGATCGCCGGTTTCCGGATTGACCAGACGCACGGTTAGGGCAAAGGTCGCCGGTGGTCCGGCCGTCACGGTGGCTGGATCAGGCAATACGATGAGGTATTCGGCCTCGTTAACCGGAATGTCGACCCGGCCCGAGTTCACGTCGGCGTGGGCGGCGTCGGTGGCAAATACGGCCACTACACCAGGGTTGCCCAGCAGGATTTCGACGTCACGGCTACCGTTGATAAACGGAGCATTGTCGGCCGCCGGATCAACCAGATCCAGTTCGCCGCCGCTACTGCTCAGATGTATGGTGCCGTCGCTGATGGTGTGATCCAGGTTCCAGTATTGATCCACCGCGCGTACCTGCAGGGTGAACGGCGTCTCGGCCTGCTGGGTCAGGGGGGCACCGGACTTGCCGCTGCCGCTTAAGGCACCCGGCAACGGGGTTTCGCCCGGGGCCACGATCTGGATGCGTTTGAAGCCGTCGGCCAGCATGCGGCAGGTGTTGCTGATGCCGGTGATGCCGGCGCCGTCGTCCACCTCGATGAAGATTTCTTCGGCCCGGCTGTAGGCCTGGGTGATGGTCCGGATGCCGCCGGCCAGGATGCCCTGGGTCACTTCGGTGGCGCCGGTGCCGTCAAGGCCAGTCTGAGCACTGACCACCCGCAGGGTGAACAGGCGGTCCTGGGTCGTGACCCGTTCGCCGGTATTGCTGTCCAGCAGTTCAACCACCAGGGGGAATGTTTCAGGTGGTCCCACGATGGCCGTATCGGGAATGGAGACCGAGAAATAGAGGCCACCACTGTCCATGACGATGACCGAACTGAAGGCTTCGCGGCCGAAATCGTCGGTCACGCGGATGATGATGTCCTCGACCGTGCTGTAGTTCTGGTTGTTGATCACGCTGACGCCGCCGACCAATTGCGATTCGACGGTGCCGAGGGTGCCGCTGGCAGCGCCCTGGTTGGGCAACAGCGGGGTCAGATAAAAGCGGTTCATGGTCGTGGGCACCACATTGCCCGTGACCGGATCAATCAATTTGACGGTGATCTGGAAGCCCGGTACCGGACCGGTAGATGCGGTGGCCGGCACAGTGATTTCGTACTGATAGGGCGGGTCGACCGGGATATGGCTGGACTGCGATGGGTTGGCCAGATCGTCTTCATCATAGGCCGTGACCGTGACGGTTCCTTCGTCGGTCAAAAAGCCGTTGAAGGTGCGACGGCCATTGACGAATGGCACGAAGTTTTCCTGGGGATTGCCCGCCGCGGCAAAAGAGTTGTCGCTGGCCACCAGGCGCAGGTTGCCCACGTTGGTGGTGTCGGCCAGGTTCCAATACTGGTCCACCGCGCGTACGGTCATGGGGAACAATTCACCCGAGCGCTGCACCAGGGGCGCGCCGCTCTTGCCGGTTGCGTCAAAGGCCGGGATGCCGGACTCCACGATTTCACCGGGCGAAATGATCTGCAGCCGTTTGTAGCCGTCTGCCAGGATGGCAAATACGGGGCTGGAGCCGCTCAGGCCGGTGGTGTCTGTCACCGTGACGTAGATGTTCTCGGACCGGGTGTAGCTCTGTTGGAACGAGATCACGCCGTGGTCCAGGCGCTGGCTGGTGGTGCCGGTGGTGCCGAGGCCCACGCCGCCGAGGGCGGACATGACCGCGACGTCCAGGCGCCGGTCGGTATCAACGATGGTATGGGTCTCGGTATCGCGCAGTTGCACGCCGATGGGGAAGGTGGCCGGCGGGCCCACGATGGGCGCCTCGGCGGCGTCCATGGTCACCACGTATTCCAGGCCATTGGGCTGCATGTTGATGGTCGAACTGTAGCTGCTGCGGCCGGCGGTGTCGGTGATCCAAAGGACGATGTCCTCGACCGTATCGTAGGCCTGCCCGCTGATACTCACCACGCCACCTGAAAGTTGGCTGCTGGTGATCAACAGATTACTGCTGGCCGGTTCCAGGTTGCTGCGCAGGGCCTGGATGTTGAACCAGTTGTTGGCCGTCGGCATGGGGTCGCCGTTTTCATCCACCAGGCTCACTTCGACGGTGAATGTCTGGGGCGGGCCAACCAGTGCGGTCGCCGGAGTGACCAACTGGTAGGTGGCGCCCTGCTGGATTTCAACGGTGGCCTGTTGGCCAGTCAAGTCGGTGTGGTCCAGAGCCGTGGCCGCCAGGGTTACAAAACCCGTCGAAGTCAGGAAAACCGGCATCGTCAATTCGCCCGAAACCAGGATTTGACCGTTGTTCAGAGGGTTTGTCGGTGAGATGGAACCGTCGTCACTGGCCAGCCACACATGTTCGCTGCTGTCGTTGACCTGATTCCAGAACTGATCCACCGCGCGAATACGGGCGTCAAATTCCAGACTCGCTGTCTGGGGAATGGGAGTGCCGATCTTGCCGTCGCCCTCGGGACCGCCGGGTTGTTCGACTTCGCCGGGCAGCAGGAGCATAAGGCGATTGAAAGTGCCGGGATCGATCTGGATGCTGCTGATATCGTTGATCGCCGGAGTGATCAGGTCGGCGGCCACCAGATCGTGGGTCGCGGCGGTCTTGAAGAACAAGTCAAAACTGGCTGTGCCGTCCGGGTCCAGAGCCGTGTCATTAGGCGTGATCATCTGGAAGAAATTGTTGCTGGTGAAATGGATTTGCGGCTGCACCGGCACCTGATTCCACCAGGCATCGGTAGCAATAATAGACGCGACTACCGGGTCACCGGCGGCCAGCGGCAGTGGGTCGCCCACTTTACCGGGTGCGATACCAGGGGTGTGCGTTTCACCGGGCAGCAGGATGATCAGGTCGGCGTAATCCTGGGCCGTGGCAAAGACGTTGAAAGTATTGCTGCTGTCGGTGTGGGCGAAGGTGTCTTCGCGCACGAACAGGCGCACGTCGTTGCCGGTGCGGGTGATCTGGATATTGCCGCGCCAGGCGCCCTGGTAGGCTCCGGTGCCAAAGCCGGTGCCCATGTCGGCAGTGATGGGGTTGAGGATACCCGTGCCGTGGCTCACGTACAGGGTCACATCATCGGTGTAGTCGGCGACATGGTTGTCGAAGATGTCCCGCGCCACGATGGTCACATTGGGCAGCAGCGATCCGGCCCGATGGTCGGGCAACGGGTCCAGCACGTCGGCCGGGGTGGGGTTGGTGCGGTTGTTGATGCCGATGTCGAAGTGGTCGACCACGCCGGCTTTCATGGGCACGGTGGTGAAGGCAAATACACCACTGCCGTTGTCGTCCACGCGCACGGTCTGGTGGTTGGGGTCAGCCAGGGTGATCAACGTGACGGCAAAATCACCATTGTTGTCACTGATGGACTGGGGGTTGGCGGGCAGGGCGGCGGCGCCGTCACTGCTGGAGAAATCCATGGCCAGGGGCAGCACCGGATCAACGTCCATGACCGGATTCCAGTAGGCGTCGGTGGCGTATACGCGCACGCCGAAGGGCACGCCCGCGTCCTGCACTGAAGGATTGCCGATTTTGCCATCGTCTTCGACAAAGTCGAAAATACCGGGATCAAGGGTCTCGCCCGGGGCCTCGACCACCATGCGGGCGTAGGCATCCGGCGAAACGTTGATGGGGCTGGAGTCGTTGGCATTGATGCCGCTGGATTCGGCCCGCAGGTATTGCAGCTGGTCGGCCGAACGCAGGGTCACGCGGATATCCGTGGGGTTGTCGATGTTCACGACGTTGCCCGGATAATCCGGCAGTTCGAAATAGCCCGAGGGCGAACTGAGGGTCACGTTGCGGTTGCCGGGCGCCAAGTTGTTGTACCGATCGACGGGTCGGATGGTCACCGGGTCGATGATGTCGCCGGCGGTCACGGCGTTGGGCGTGCCTTGGTTGCCGCTGAAATTTTCGTCGTTCAAGCCGTTGACCCAGGTTTCACCCGGGAACGAAATCAAAATTTTCTCGGCCGGACCGGCGTTGACCTGAAAGGCATCCGATTCGCCCACAACGCCCGAGTCGACGATGATCTTGGCGCTGAAACCGCGTTTGGTCACTTGGATCAGGGCGTCCAACTGGCCGTCGACGAAGGTGGCGTTGTTGGTCAGGATGTAGTCGGCGCTCTCGTCGGTGGTGCCGATGCGCACCCGCAGGCCCACGGCCCCGTTCAAGGGGAAGATGTTGTTGTTGGAGTCTCGCGCATGGATCCGGATGTTGAACGGAATGGTTGTGACCTGGGAGTCGGCGGGATTCCACACACCGAGATCAAACTCGAAGTGATCCAGGCCCTGAGGGTTGATGACCAGGTCGCTGCGGCTGGTGGCGTTGACGGCCCCGCTGGCGGTGATGGTCATGCGTGTGGTGCCGGAACGGATCAAGGTCGAGGACAAACTGATTTCCGGGTTGCCGCCCATGACACCACCGGCGGGCAGGATCACGCCAGCGTTGGGGTCATCGCTGGTCCAGGTCAGGTTGGGCAGGGGGGCGGGCTCGATCGGGTTCCAGTGCAAATCCGTAGCATATACGCTGATACCAACGAAGTTCTGGCCGGATGTCTGCGAATTTGGGACGCCAGTTTTACCCGGGCTGACACCAGGGGTCAGGCTCTCGCCGGGCAACAGCAGCACGACGCCATCGAGGTTGCCGGGGCGCAGGGGAGTGATCGTGGCCGAGCCCGCAGCAGCACTGGCCTGCCCGGGATACGTGACCGAATTGACGGCCGTCAGGACGTTCTCGCGCGTGACGGGATCGGTGCCCCAGAAAGTGACCGGTACGGTGGCCACACCCAGCGCAAAATCGATACCGCTGACACCGTGCACGGGGCCGGATGGGAAGTGACCCACCAGGGCAGTCAGGTCCAAATCATCGCGGAAGTTCAGCACGGCAATGCCGGCGGCATCCCGGGCAATGATATCGATGGCGACGGCTTGGTCGACAAATTTGTCGCCAGCGGGGACGACAAAATCGAAATGATCGACATAGTTGTAACAGTTGATTTCGACATCGGCCGTCGGCACCGAGCCGTCGTCAGCATCAAAGACGCGCAGTCGCACCGGTTGGCCATCGGCCAGGAAGCGCACATTGTCGAACTGGAACTCACCGTTGGTGAGGTACTGGCTGCCGGGCAATACCGCCGCCACATCAGGCGATTGCAGTTGGGCGTGGATGAAGTTGGCAGTGACATCGGTGGAGCCGTCGGCGTTGACCGCACGCACGTTGACGCTGAAGTCTGTTTCGACAGTCACAGCGGGGCGGCCTGCGACCAGATGGGGATTGACCACGGTGATTTCCAGGTGGTCGAAAGCCATCGCGCTGGTCGAAACCAGCAAGCCGGCCATCAGGATCACGGTCATCAGGGCTTGTTTGATGCTCTTTGTTCGAATCATTGCCATCCCGTTGCCTTAATGTGTGGGGTTTTGCCTTCTCCGTCTTGCAAATCGCACGACCTGCAACGGAGAAGGAGCTCCAAATGGGCTATTCCACGGTTTCCAGTGTTCTTATGGAGCGGAAGGGCAATCGGTGTGCCGAAGGGGCGAATTTCTTGAAGTTTCGAGTCGTTTCTTATCGTGGCGCAGGGTTGCCTGCCGCAGGAGTCCCCATGATCCCTTCAATTGAGTGCTGGCGGCGCGGACCGATCATGGATCTCACACCCCAATTCGTGTAGAATGATGGCTCGCCCGCCCTTCTCGCTCCGGACGAAAAGTGGTTCGATGTACCGATCCCCAATATTGAGATCAATCTTCCTGACGATGGTTCTGGCGTGCTGCTGGGGCTGTGACTCCGGAGATGACCAGACCTACATCAACGAAATTGACACCTGGCATGCCGAGCGAATCGATCGGCTGCGCAGTGAGACCGGCTGGCTCAGCCTTGTCGGGCTACATTCCCTGGGGCAGGGCGTCAATGTGGTGGGGTCGGCGGATGATGCGGACGTAAAGCTTGGCAAGATGGTGCCAGAGCGATTGGGCACCATCGTGCTGACCGGTGAAAAAGCGGATTTTCAAGTGCACGGCGACGTGCCCGTGCATCTTTTTGTCGACGGTGCGCCGACCGAATCGGCCTTTGCAGGGGGAGCCATCAAGACCGACGGCCAGGGGGCACCGGACATGTTCTCGAGCGGTTCCCTGGTCTTTTACGTCATTCAGCGCGGCGAAAAATATTTCCTGCGCGTGAAGGACCGCCAGTCCGAAGTCTTGCAAAATTTTACCGGGATAGATCGCTATCCGGTGAAAGAAGAGTGGCGCGTGACAGCACGACTGGAAGGGGCCCCGGGCACCGTGCGGGTGGCCAATGTTTTGGGCCAGGTGGCGGCTGAACCTTCGCCGGGCACGCTGGTTTTTGAAATTTCAGGTTTGAGCCACCGGTTGGAGCCGACGGGAAAGCCCGGTGAGGGCCTTTTTGTCGTCTTTGGCGATGCGAGCAATGGCCATGGTACCTATCCCGGTGGGCGTTTTCTGGTGACCGACCCACCCAATGACGACGGTGAAGTCGTGCTCGATTTCAATCGGGCCTACAATCCGCCCTGTGTTTTCTCCGAGTACGCGACTTGCCCCCTGCCGGGCGCCGATAACATGTTGTTGCTGGACATCACCGCCGGTGAAAAAATGTGGGGAACAGGGCACTAGACAGCGATGGTATTCAGCTCACCCATTTTCCTTTTTCTGTACCTGCCGCTCTTCCTGCTGCTGTACGCGTTGGTCTTTGCACCGACCCGGTACCTGGGCGAAGGGCGACCGCGCCGGTTCTTTTTTGGGCTGAGCAACGGTTTCATCCTGCTGGCCAGTCTGCTGTTTTATTTTTGGGGCGAAAACTGGCTGATCCTGGTGATGCTGGCTTCCACGACCATCGACTACGTGAGCGGGCAGGTGATCGGGCGCAGCGAACGGCCTCGCCTGCGGCGGGCATTCTTGACGGTGTCCATCCTGGCCAACCTTTCGATCCTGGGCTTTTTCAAGTACGCCAATTTTGGCGTGGAGGCTTTCACCGGACTGGCCGGATTGCTGGGGCTGGGCGAAGGACCGGTGCGCGGTTTGTTGCAGGTTTCACTCCCGCTGGGCATCAGCTTCTACACCTTCCAGTCCATGTCCTACACCATCGACGTGTACCGGCGCCAGGTGCAACCGACCCGCAGTTTCCTGGATTTCGCCTGCTATGTGACGATGTTCCCGCAACTTGTAGCCGGTCCCATCGTGCGCTACCGCGATGTGGCGGCCGAGCTGCGCCACCGGATCGTGACGGCCAACAGTTTCAGTTATGGCTGCCTGCGCTTCACCCAGGGGCTGGCCAAGAAAGTGATCATCTCCAACGCCATGGCGGTGCCGACGGACCGCATCTTTGCGCTGTCGGGTGAAGAGTTGAGCACGCCGCTGGCCTGGTTGGGCGTACTGGGCTACTCGCTGCAGATCTACTTCGATTTTTCGGGCTACTCGGACATGGCCATCGGGCTGGGGCGCATGCTGGGCTTCACCTTCCCCGAGAACTTCAACTATCCCTACATCTCGGGTTCGATCCAGGAGTTTTGGCGGCGCTGGCACATCTCGCTTTCAACCTGGTTCCGCGACTATCTGTATTTTCCCCTGGGCGGCGACCGGGTCGGTTCGCTGCGGGTGTATTTCAATCTGGTGACGGTGTTTTTCCTGTGCGGGTTGTGGCACGGCGCCGACTACGGTTACGTGCTTTTTGGCTTGTACCACGGCCTGTTTCTGGTGGTCGAGCGCATGGGGTTGGCTGCCCGCCTGAAGCGGTACCCACTGCTGGTGCGACTGGGTTATACACATCTGGTGCTGAACCTGGGCTGGGTTGTTTTTCGGTCGGCAAACCCCGGCCAGATGGGTGAGTTTTTCAAGGCCATGGTGGGCCTCTCGTCGGTGGAGTCGGGGGCCTTGGGCGTGGGCGAAATCCTGACGCCCGAGACCATGACCGCCATGGTATTGGGCAGTGCGTTTTCCCTGCCGTTGTTGCCTTGGCTGATGCGCACCAAGGACCGCCTTTTGGCTCGCTGGCCGGGTGCGGTGCCGGGGTTGGTCTATGGCAGCTTCAAGAATCTGGTGATGTTGGCGGTGCTGCTGTTGTCGGTCATGACTTTGGCTTCGGGTTCGTATAACCCGTTCATTTACTTTAGGTTCTAGCGGCCAGAAAGGTGAAGATGGAACGCACGAACAAATCGAATCTGCTGTTTGCGGTCCTCTTCCTGCTGGTCTGCAGCCTGCCGCTGCTGGCACTTGTGGCGCCGGGTCTGAATCGGGGCGGGGCCCTGAACGAGAAGCGGGAATTGGCCGCCATGCCGGAGCTGGCGGGCGCACCTTTGGCCGAAGTTCCCGCCGCGTACGAGAGTTGGTTCAACGACCACTTCGGCTTCCGCGGCCTGCTGGTGCGCATGCACAGCCTGTTCCATTACCGGATGTTCAATGCCTCCAGTTCGCCGCAGGTTTTGCCTGGCCGAGATGGGTGGATGTTTTACGACGGCAAGGGTGTGCGCGGGGGCGATCCGCGGCGCAATCATCTGGCTCAATTGCCGGCCACAAGCCAGCGCATGTTCCGCGAGTTGAAGGAACAGTTCGAACACAACGACCGCTACTTTGCCGAGCAGGGCCTGACCTATCTGGTGGTGATTGTGCCGGACAAGTGGTCGGTCTACAGCGAACAGTTGCCCGCCAGTGTGGGGCCGCCGGCTGAGCAGACCAGCGCCGACCTGTTTTTGGCATACCTGCGGGCAGAAACCGATCTGAAGATTCTGGATCTGAAAGAACACCTGCGGTCGCAACGCTGGCAGCAGGGTCCGCTGTACCACCAGGTCGATTCCCACTGGAACGATTTGGGAGCCTTTGTGGCCGCCGGCGAGATGGCGCGATTTGTCGGCCAGTATGATGAACGCGTGCTGCCGCTGAAGCCCGCCGTGCGGGATCTGGAGTGGCCCCGCAAGACCGACGGCGACCTGATCGCCCTGCTCGGTCTTGAAGGCTGGGTGGGGGAGAATGAGCCGCAGGTGCCAGTCATGGAATCCGGAAGCCTGACGGTGGAAAATCTGCCCCGACCGCGGTATTCGTCCAACGCCAACCGCTTTCCTATCCACACTCGCCAGGATGGGGCGGACCTGCCGCGGGCCCTGATCCTGCGCGATTCCTATGGCGATGCGCTATTGCCCTGGTTTGCCCACAGTTTCAGCGAGTCGCGCTGGGTGTGGACCAGCAACGCGCGGCGGCACAGCATCCAGCCGGTGCTTGACGAAGTGCAGCCCGACATTGTCATCGAAGAAAAAGCCGAGAAGTACCTGATGTTCCCCATCCGCTATTTCACGGCGCCGGGGCGGTCGGCAGTGGTTGATCACGGGAAGAAAAAGGGCAAGTAGGCCTATCGCACAAAAGTAGGCCCATCGCACAAAAAAAGCCCCCGACCACTTGGCCGGGGGCTTTTTGTCGCGAGCAGATCAGGCCAGGTTGAGGATGATGTCCTCCGCCTGGATCAAGGGGTACTGAGCAAAGGTGCGCTTCAACTCGATGAGCAGGTCGATCCGACCGACCACGGTGCCGGCCCCATCGGCTTCGAAGTCGTGGGTGGCCGAATAGGCTTCGACACCCTTAGCTGAAGGATCACGCTTTTCAACGTGGTCATAGCCCTGCAACTTCAGACCCTTGGGCAGGGCCTTGAGAACCTTCACGATTTCCGCGCTGTAGCGCGGCGCGTAGGCATGGTATTCGAATTTCAGACTCGCATTGCGGATGCTGCGGTTGCTGGAAATCTCCAGGCCGGTGTCCGTCGCAATCTTGCGGGCCATCTTTTTCAGATAGGCACTCGCCTCGGCGCTGGTGACCATGTGGCAATCGATGGCCCGGATGCCGAACATCTCCTTGAACTTCTCGGCCTTGCCTTCGTGGTGCACGCCTTCGTCGAAGCTGTAGTAGACCGTAGCGTCGCGCTCGGCGCCCATCATCAGGCCCTTGATGAAGGCCTTGACGACCTTGGGCTTGCCTTGGAATACGACCTCGTAAAAACGGGGGGTCGCGGCTGTTTTCTTGGCCATGTCAGTCTCTCCCTAAACAAAGAAGATGAAGGTGACGAGGACGAAGATCGGCAGCAGTACCGGCACCGACCACTTGAACAAATAGCCAAAGAAGCTGGGCATCGGGATGCCGCTCTCTTCGGCGATGGCCTTGACCATGAAATTTGGAGCGTTGCCGATGTAGGTCAACGCGCCCATGAACACCGCACCGGCCGAAATGGCGGTCAGGTCACTGATGAAGATTTCGCTTTTCAGCTCTTCACCCAGATAGCCGAGCATGCCCGGAATTTCGGCCTCGACCCGACCGAGGTCGCCCAGAGCCGCGTTGAAGAACGTCAGGTAGGTCGGCGCGTTGTCCAGGAAGGCCGACAGGATACCCGTGGCCCAGAAGTAGCGAACAGGACCGTGCACGGAGTTGGTCAGGTCGGCCAGGGCACCGGCGGAGCCGGCCTTAAGGATGGCCAGGGCCGGGATGATCGTCATGAAAATGCCGGCAAAAAGGTAAGCCACTTCCTTGATGGGGAACCAGCTGAAGCCGTTTTTCTCGCGCAGAACCTTGGATGTCGTCACCAGACTGAGAATACCCATCGCGATGATGATGGCGTCCTTCAGCCAGTTTTGCAACGGCACCAGCACGTCATGACTTCCGCCACTGTAAACCGTCACCGCATCCAGCTTCAGCGAGCCGGACATGACCACAGCGCCCATGACGCCCAGCAGGAACAGGAAGTTGTGCCAGCCTTCGATATGGAGGCCGCGGGCATTGGGGTCGGCCTCGGGCGGCTTGCCCTCTTCCTTGCGGGCGAACCAGGTGTCGACCCCGAAAAAGACGAGCAACACCAAGACGGATGTGAACAGCATCTCGTCCAGGATGCCTGTCGTGACCCAGAAGAAGGGCACGTTGTGCAGGAAGCCCAGGAAGAGCGGCGGGTCACCCAGCGGGGTGAGACTGCCACCGATGTTGGCCACCAGGAAAATGAAGAAAATGACCAGATGGACCTTGTTGCGCCGCCAATCGTTGGCACGCAGCAGGGGCCGAATCAGCACCATGGCCGCGCCGGTGGTACCGATCAGCGAAGCGAGGAATGTACCGATCAGCAGTAGGATGGTGTTGACCTTGGGCGAGCCGCGCATTTCGCCGCCCAGGTAGATGCCACCCGAGATGGTGAACAGTCCCCACAGCAGGATGATGAAGGGGAAGTAGTCCAGGAAGTAGATGTGCAGAATCTCCTGGAAAGCTTCGGACGGATTCCAGATCAGGAACGGCACCGCAAAGAGCACCGCCCAGAAGGCCGAAACCTTGGGAAAGTGCGCGTGCCAGAAATGGGGGGCGATCAAGGGCCCGAGGGCAATGGAGAGCAGGATGCCGGCAAAGGGGATCGCCGTCCACAGGGGGAGCAGGCCGACGGGGCTGGCGTGTCCGCCACCGACACCATGCCCATCGCCATTTCCGTCGCCATGGGCATCTCCATGTGCGTCGCCTTGCTCTTCGGCCGCCGCTGCGGTCCCGTGGGCGGCATCAGTCGTGCCGTGATCCTGGGCCAAAGCGCCAACGGAGAGGGCACCGAGCAAGCCCAACGTCACCAATGCAATCAGCAGAGGGCGTTGGAGGGAACGAAAGTCACTGACCATGAGGAAGCCTCCGTGCAACAAGGTTAAGTTACCTGTTGGTGTGGTGATGACCGTAGAGTACCTTTTTGTGTGTGTCAACTGCCGGTGCGTTGTCTGGTGAAACCGGAAAGCGACTGGTAGCCAACGCCCTTGCAGGCGTCCTTGCAAATTTGCCAGCGGCCCGTCATTTGTCAACTTCCGGGGATCTTATTTTGCGTATCGCTCACCTCAGCACCTGCCTCGAATATTACGGGGGCGAGGTGTGTTTGGCCAATCTTGCCCACGGATTTGCGGCCCGGGGGCACGAGGTGAGTTGCCTGGTGAGGCCTGGTAGCGCGTTGGCGACCAAGCTGACCGGGAGTGAAGTTGCGGTGGTGCCCCTGCCCATGGTCGATTGGTACGACCCCGGCACGGTCCACCGGGTGGGGCAATGGCTGAGGCGGCACCGGGTTGATATCCTGGCCACCCACCTGCCGCGGGACTATTTCATTGCCGCGACGGCCAGTATGGGGCTGCCCGTGTGCAATATCGCGACCCGGCATCATCTCAAGCCGCTTTCCCTGCCGATCCTGAAACGCCCCTTCCTGCAGAACTTCAGCGCCATGATTGCCGTCAGCGATGCCGTGGCCCGCACTGTGTTGCAGGCCCGCCTGGTGGCGCCCGAAAAAGTGGTGACGGTGGCCAATGGCATCGTCCCGCCGGATGTCTCCGTGCGCCCGGGGCCAGGTCTGAGAGAGCGGGCACAGGTGGCGCCGGATGCTCCGGTAGTCGGCCTGGTGGGCAAACTTTGTCCTGAAAAAGGCGCCGACACCCTGTTGCGCGCGGTGGGTCGCCTGAACGCTGACCATCCCGACTTGCAGGTGATTTTGGCCGGCAATGGCGGCGAAAACGACGGATTTCAGCAACACTTGCGAGGCCTGACCGAGGCTTTGGGCCTGTCTGGTCGGGTTCACTTTCTGGGTTTTGTGCCCGAAGCCGGCCAGATGGTGCACGAGTTGGACATGCAGGTGGTCGCTTCACACGCAGAGCCCTTTGGGCTGGTGACGTTGGAGGCCATAGCCCATGGCGTGCCCGTGGTGGCGACCCGTTCGGGTGGCAGTCCGGAAATCATCACTGATGGTGTGGAAGGGTATCTGGTGGCGCCGGGTGACGAGGCGGAGTTGGCGGATCGGTTGGCCCGCCTTTTGGTTTCGAAAACCCGGCGCCGGGAAATGGGACGGCGGGGGCGACTGCGCTTTGATGAACACTTCACCCTGGAGCACATGTTGGCCCGGACCGAGCGTGTCTATCTCGATGCCCTGCATTGCCGCAAACCGCGGGTATTGGCCGCCGAGGGGTGATCTTGCTCAGGTCGGGTGCCATAAAAAAAGGGCCCGGCAATTGCCGAGCCCCTCTGTCAGATCATCCCGTAGAGAACAGTATTACCGATACAAGGCTTTCACGGCACCAAAGGCCGCTTCTTCCACTGCCACGGCACCGCCGCTGGCCGCGAAGTTCATCTCGTAGTCACCACAAGTGTCGGTGCCCCAGCTGTCGACCACCAGATAGACATACATGTCGTTGGCAGTCACGTTGCTGTAGGTGACCGTTTCGACGCCACCGCTGAGGGTGTCGTCGGCATAGGCCAGACAGTTCATGGGATCAGCACAGGCGTCGACAACCCACAGGGCGCCATCGGCGCTGTTGGTCACGTCAGCCGTGAACGTGCTGCCGGCGGGCATGAAGATCTCGTAGTAGTACTCCAGGCCGTTCTCGGTGTACGTGCCGCAAGCCAGGTCCGAGATGTTGTTCGCGCCACCACAGGTGGTGCCGGTGAAGTAGGAGCCGAACACGTCTTCCACGCTGGCGCAGAAGTCCACTGTCGGCGGCGGTGGCGGAGCAGCGGCACTGACGATCTCAAATGTGAAATCGCAGCCTGCACCCGCATAGCCATCAACCACAAAATAGAAGTCACCGGAAACCGGCACGTTGGTCACAACGCCGGAATCGACGACGATCAGGCAGCCCAGGTCCTCGTCGCACTGGTCGAGCACGGCCAGGTCAAGGTCACAGCCGTTGCCGGTCAGGGTGCCCTCGAACATCGTGGGCTCGGACAGGAACAGGTGGTAAACAACCTCTCCGCCGGACTCGTCCCAGGTGCTGCAGCCGTAGGCGCTGACATTGTTGGGAGCGCCGGTGTTGTTGCCCGTGTAGATGTTGTCCAAGGTGATTTCAATGGCGCCGGAGCAGTCCAGCAGGCCCAGCTTCGTGCCCGAAGCGCTGTCTTTCATCGGTGTGATCTTGCTCGTGCTCTGCAGGGCATCGGGCGAGACTCCAGCCAGGGCGGCGGTGGCCACGAGGCTGATTGCAATGATGAGAACTAACATTTTTTTCATGATTATCCCCTCCAAAAAAGTTCTGATTCAGGCCGTGTGCCCGGATCGATGGTTAAGCTTGGCTGTTGACCTCCTTGGTGCTGATGATGTCGTTCTGTGTGGTGCCCCCTAGAAATTGCACCCACGCTTCTTGCCAAATCTCACTTCCAATCAGCGGACCAGATTGATCGCCACTGAAGTGCTCATCCCGCCTGCTTCGAGGCGGCAGAAATAGGCCCCGCTGCTGACGGCCTGTCCGGATTCGTCGGTGCCGTTCCAACGCACCTGGTTCAGGCCCCGTGCAAATTCTCCCCGTGCCAGTACAGCTACCCTGCGTCCGCTGATGTCATACACGGCCAGTTCGCCGGACACTGCCTGCTGAGGGCTGAAGTTGATCAT
>DAOVTU010000270.1 GCA_030632925.1 Candidatus Krumholzibacteriia bacterium
GTTAGGCTCAAAGGGGTACTCGCAAATACACCCAAGCCCTATTCCTGGGGGGCGCACGAAGTGCCGCCGAGGGGGGTTGCCGGTGGCGGTGGAAGCTTCCAAGGCGGATCCGGGTGGCTTGCGTTTGGGGTTTGTTGGTCAGGTGGGCAATTGGGCGCATCTGATGGGCGAAGCCCGAACTAAGCCAAATGTCCGCCTGACCAATAAACCCCAAACGCTCCTAAGAATAGCGACCGAGAATGAGTTCGCTTCGCTGCGCTCGCTCGGAGGTGAATGTGAGGGCCGCCATGAGGCGCTCGGCGGACGCCATCGCCAAAGAAGGGGTGTTGCAGTGGATGGTGGCTATGGGGTCGCCTTTTTTGAGTTCGTCGCCGATTGCTGGATGGAAAGTAATGCCGGCTGTTAGGTCGAGAGGGTCTTCGACTTTGCGGCGGGCGCCGCCCATGTCGGCTAGGCTGAGGCCCAGTTGGCGGCAGTTGATGGACGAGAGCCAGCCGGATTCGGTGGCGACCACTTCGTGGGCGATGGGGGCGATTTCGAGGCCCAGGTCAGGGCGGTCGGGATCGAGTTGGCCGCCTTGGGCAGAGACCCAGGCGAGCATGGCGTCGAAGGCGGCGCCGGAGTCCCAGGCTGCGCGGACCATTGCCAGAGAAGATTCGCGGTCGGGCTGGACGCCGGCTACGCGGACCATGTCGGCGACGAGTTCTTCGGTGAGGACGACGAGGTCCTGGGGAGCGGTCTGTCGATTGCCGGGGCGCAGGGCGTCGAAGGCCTCGAGGGTTTCGTTGGCGTGGCCAATGGTCTTACCCAGGGGTTGGCCCATGTCCGAAAAGATGACGCTCATGCGGCGGCCGTAGGCCTTGCCGACGGCGACCAACGCGGTGGCCAGTTCGCGGGCTGATTCCAGGTCGCGCATGAAAGCGCCGGAGCCGGTTTTCAAATCGATGACGATGGTTTCGGGGCCGGCCGCCAGTTTCTTGGACATGATCGAGGCGGTGATCAGGGGCACGCAGTCCACGGTGGCCGAGACGTCGCGCAGAGCATAGATGCGACCATCAGCAGGAGCAATGTTGCCGCTTTGGCCGATGATGGCGCAGCCCAGTTCTTCGGTCAGGGCCAGGAAGGGCTCGTTGTCCATGTGGATGTTGTAGCCGGGGATGGCTTCGAGTTTATCCAACGTGCCGCCGGTGTGTCCGAGGCCGCGCCCCGAGAGCATGGGCACTTTCAAACCGCAGGCTGCCGCCAGGGGCGCCAGCAACAGGCTCACTTTATCCCCCACACCACCGGTGGAATGTTTATCGGCCGAGGGGCCGGACAGAACGCTGGTATCAAGTTCTTCACCGCTGTGCAGCATGGCGCCGGTCAGGGCGGCCGTCTCGGCGGGGGTCATGCCCTGAAACCAGGTGGCCATCAGGAAGGCCGACATCTGGTAAACGGGAAATTCGTCAGCGGTAAAACCGTTGACCGCAAATTCGATCTGGGCGGGCTCCAATTCGCGGCCGCGCTTTTTGGCTTCAATAATTTCGAGGATATTCACTGGGGGTCCTTCCCGGTTTCGTCAGTTCGCAGTTGGTCGGTAAAATCAAAAAACGCGTGGGGCAGCAGCTCCCCCACGGTCAATTCCAGAATCTCGCCCTCCAGGCCCTTTTCGCCGGCCAGGATGACGGGCATTTCGGGGCCAAATTCCAGCAGCACTTGTCGGCAGGCCCCACAAGGCGCGGTGGGCTTGGGACCATCAGCACAGATGGCGATGGCGGCAAATTCCTGTTCGCCAGCGGACACCGCGCTGAACACGGCAGAGCGTTCGGCACAGATGGACAGGCCAAAGCTGGCGTTCTCCACGTTTGTCCCGAGATAGGTCTTGCCGGTCTTGCTCAACAGTGCTGCCCCAACCCTGAAACGGGAATAGGGTGAATAGCTGTTTTTGCGCTCGGCACAGGCTGCGTTCACCAGTTGTTCACGTTCCGCATTCACGCTGTTCTCCTCATTTCAAGTGCGAATAGAAGCTGTTTCCCTTGGCCGGCGCGGGGCTGCCTAAATATTCGGCAAAGGTGGCTCCCACATCCATGAACCCTTTGCGCACGCCCAGATCATGGCCACCCTCATGTCCGGCCAGATAAGCCAGCAGGGGCACGTGTTCGCGGGAATGGTCCGTGCTCGGAGTGGTTGGGTCGTTGCCGTGGTCGGCGGTCATCAGCAGCAGGTCATCTGGCTGCATCCCGGCCAGGAACGGCCCCAGCCAGCGGTCGAATTCCTCCAGGCCCTTTTTCATGCCTTCGGGATCGTTGCGGTGTCCCCAAAGCATGTCGAAGTCCACGAGGTTGAGCAGCAGTAATCGATCGCCTTCGCTCTTCTCGGCATACAGGCGGTCCAGATTTGCCATACCCTCGCCGTTGTTGCGCGAGGTGTGCGAATGGTCGATGCCCATGCCGTTGTACAGATCGTAGATTTTGCCGATGGAACTGACTTCCACGCCGTTTTTCTGGAGCATGGGCAGCAATAACCCTGCCGGCGGGTCTATCGAATAGTCGTGGCGGAAGGCGGTGCGGGTGTAGGAACCGGGCTCCCCGGTGAAGGGACGGGCTATGACCCGGCTCACTTCGTGGGGCGGCTGCAGCATCTCGCGGGCGATTTCGCACACGCGGTAAAGTTCGTCGATGTCGCACACCTTGTCGTGGGCGGCGACCTGAAAAACACTGTCGGCCGAGGTGTAGACAATGAGCTTGCCGGTGGCCAGATGCTCATCGCCCAGTTCGGCAATGATCGCCGTGCCGCTGGCCGCCTTGTTGCCCAGCACGCCATAACCGGTGCGGGCGGTAAATTCAGCCAGCACATCAGCCGGGAAACCGTCCGGATAGGTGGGAAAGGCCACTTCGGTGACCAGGCCCATCAATTCCCAGTGGCCTGTGGTCGAATCCTTGCCGGCGCTGATTTCCTGCAGGCGGCCGTAAGCGGCCTTGGGCGCGGCGGCGGCATCGACGTTTTGTATGGTCGCTAGATTACCCAGACCCAGGGAAGCCAGGTTGGGGATATTCAAGCCGCCAACAATCCGGGACATATTGCCCAGGGTATCGCTGCCGGCATCTCCGTAGGCCTCGGCATCGGGCGCTCCGCCCACTCCCAGACCGTCCAATATGATCAAAATGGCAGTCGCCATGAATGCACTCCTTAGGGGTTTTCCAGCCTCCGGATAACTATCAAGAGGGCTATCAGGTTAGCCCCAGCGGCGGCGCCAGTCAATACACTGCTGCCAACACAGCTTGGAGTTGCCCCCGTCTCGGGTTAGAATACCCTCATGGACAACAATCTTTTCGACAACAACAGCACCACAAACGGCACGCCGGACGACGACCGGGCCCGGTTGGGCCAAACGCCATTGGCGGACCGGATGCGACCGACTGATCTGTCCGAAGTCGTCGGCCAACCGGATCTGGTGGGCGAGCGCGGCCCCTTGCGCCTGCTGCTGCAGGCCGATTCGCTGCCTTCGCTGCTCCTGTGGGGTCCCCCGGGCTGTGGCAAAACCACTCTGGCCCGCCTGGTCGCCGGGCACACTGCGGCCCGCTTCCTGGAATACAGCGCCGTGGCCGTGGGCACCAAGGAACTGAAAGCCGTGATGGCCGATGCCCAGCGCCTCAAGCGCGCCACCGGCACCCGCACCATTCTCTTTCTGGATGAAATCCACCGCTTCAACAAAGCCCAGCAGGACGCCTTGCTGCCCTGGGTCGAGCGGGGCGACGTCACTCTCATTGGCGCCACCACCGAGAACCCCAGCTTCGAAGTGAACAGCGCCCTGATTTCGCGCACTCGCCTTTTTGTCCTGTCGCCGCTGAAGCCGGCCGACGTGCGGCAGTTGCTGGTTCGCTCACTGACCGATGAGCGGGGCCTGGATGGCGACGTACACCTGACCGACGACGCCCTGGATCTGCTGGCGGAAATGAGTGAAGGCGATGCCCGCGCAGCCCTGGGCCAGTTGGAAACCGTGGCTATGGCCGCCAAGGCCGACGGCACGGGCGACTCCACTGAGACGGCCGTGGACGCCGAAAAAGTGGCCGAGTACATCCAGACCAGGGCCGCCCGCTACGACAAGGGTGGCGACGAACATTTCAACATCATCTCGGCCCTGCACAAGAGCATGCGCAACAGTGACGTGAACGCCGCGTTGTACTGGCTGACGCGGATGCTTGAGGGCGGCGAAGACCCCCTCTACATCGCGCGGCGGGTGGTGCGCTTTGCCAGCGAAGATATCGGCCTGGCTGAGCCGGGCGCCTTGCGCCAGGCTTTGGACGCGCGCGATGCGGTCCACTTTCTGGGCATGCCAGAGGGTGCTCTGGCTCTGGCCCAGGCGGTGGTATTCATGGCCCTTTCGCCCAAGAGCAACGCGCTTTACAAAGGCTACAAAATGGCCAGCGGCGAAGTGGCGCGGGGACACAATCCACCCGTGCCCCTGCATCTGCGCAACGCACCAACCAAACTCATGAAGACCCTCGGGCACGGTGATGGATACGTTTACGCGCCGGACACGGCTGACGGCATGGCCGCTATGAGCTGCCTGCCCGATACTTTAAGAGGCACCAGCTACTACGAACCCGGACGACGCGGCTTCGAGGCCGAACTGGCCGAACGGATGACAAAAATTCAACGTTGGCACCAGCGCCGGCAGGAACAAACCGGGGACCCCACTGACGGGAACTCACCCCAGGAGGATTAGATGAAACGCATTGGTGTATTGACCGGTGGTGGCGATGCCGCAGGCATGAACCCGGCTTTGCGCGCGGTGGTGCGCACGGCCTGGCAACACGGAGCCGAGGTTGTCGGCATCAAACGTGGTTGGCTGGGCTTGGCCGAAGGCACCTACGAAACCATGGGACCCCGGTCGGTCAGTGGTATCATCGGCAAAGGCGGCACCATCCTGCGCACCTTCAGGTATCCGGAGTTTGCCACCGATGAAGGTGCCGTGCCCGTGGGCAAGACCCTCAAGAAACTGAACCTCGACGGCATGGTGGTCATCGGCGGCGATGGATCATTTCGCGGGGCCACCAAACTCATGAACGAGTTTGGCATACCGGTTGTCGGAGTACCCGCAACCATTGACAACGACATTCCCGGCACCGACATCAGCATCGGTTTTGACACCGCGCTGAACATCGCCATCGATGCGGTGGACAAGGTGCGCGACACCGCCACCAGTCACGGGCGCATTTTCGTGATCGAAGTGATGGGACGTTCCTACGGTTTGCTGGCCGCCCAGACAGCGATCGCCACAGGCGCTGAAGAAGTGCTGTTGCCTGAGGTGCCCTACAATATCGACGACCTTGCACGAA
>DAOVTU010000038.1 GCA_030632925.1 Candidatus Krumholzibacteriia bacterium
GCGGTGCCGCTGCCGGTCACGGTGACTGCGATGTTGTAGGTGATGACCGAAGTCGTATCGACGGTGCCGGCGGCCAGGGTTTGACCACTGCCACTGACAACCACCGCGGTCTTGACGAGATTGACTTGAACTGCGGCCAATCGCATGGTGCCGGTCGCTTCGGCAAAGCCGCCGCCCGGTCCGATGATCGCGTCGGTGCCATTGTCGCCCTGTCCGTGGATCACGGTGCCGGGCACGCCGTAGCCTTCTTCGGATCCGGCGGCCAGTTTCAGGTGGCCACGGTCGTCGGTGGCCAGATCCAAAGGCACTTGACCAATGAGGAAAACCGTCAGCGGTTCGTCGGCGGCCAGTTCGGGGTCGTTGGCCCCTTCGGTGTAGAGGTCATCCAGCAGCGGGTCATACACCCCGTTGCCGTTGGTATCGAAATGAATTTCCGGAGAGAGTGGGTCGAAGTCGTCGCCGGATAAAGCGCTGATCACCGTCAGCAGGAAGGTCTCCCAGCCGTTGCCGGTGTTTTGCAGGCGGAAGGTGAGGGCCGCATTGGGGTCGCCGGCATAGACCGGCACATCGGCGGCATCCTGCCAAGCCAGCGTGAAGTCGAGGACTTCATTGACTGGCAGCGACAGCAGGTTGCTGACCGTAGTCATGTCTTGGCCGGTCTGCGTGTAGTTGACCACCGCCTGGCTATTGATCAGGGTGCCGGCGGGCGTGCCAACAGCTTCAGCCACGGTGGTGTGCAGACACAGCATGAGGGTCAAGGCCAAGAGCCTTGCCGGGCGTCTCATCTGGTTTCACGTTCCCCTCCGGATGCGTCCTCAAAAGGACCAACCGGATATTGTCGAACCTCGTTGTGCAAAGCCGTGGGCGACACGGCATCTGGTGGGGGATTCGGAAGACCGAGCTCTACGATTGAGTTTATTTCTATCTAAAGGGGGCTTTAGGGCCGATAAGGGGCGTTTGCGGGCGGTGGGGGGCAAAGAGGTCTTATGGTGCCTTATAAGGGATCGGCCCGCCGGATGAACCAAACGGTTCCCGGCGGGCCGTGCTGAAGATATTGCAGAGCCAGTTGTCCGAGGCTACTTGGCCGAGATGTTGCCCAGCCCCGAAACCGAAGTGCGTTTCTTTTCCGGGTCGCCCCAGTAGTGGATGTTGCCAACACCCGAGACCTTGGCATCAAGGCTTTCGGACACCGAGATGTTGGCATTACCGGCGCCCGAAATGCGCACCTTGACGTGTTGTGCCTTCAGGTCCCGGGTGTCGATCTCACCGGCGCCGGAGACTTGGATATCCAGATCATCGACCCTGCCGTTCATTTCCAGTTCGGCGGCTCCGCTCAGTTCGAAGTCGAAGCTGTCGCCGTCAAAATCGTCGATCTCCACATCGGCCGCGCCGTGAATGGACATGGCCTTCAGCGAAGAAACCCGCAGTTCGAGGCGGCAATCGTTATCCGGTTGGCAGTTTTTGTCCCAGTCGATGATCAGGCGGCCGTTTTTGACTTCCAGTTCCAGGTTGTCCCACAGATTGTCGTCGATGGTGACCGCCACTTCCTGGCTTTCGCTGAAGCGAATTTCGATGTCAAAAGCGCCGCCGACGGAAATCTCGTCAAAGTCTTTCAGGTCGAAATCGCGGGTCTCGAGATCGCCTGAGCCTTCAATGCCTCTGTCCTTGAACGAGAACGCAGCGGCGTTGCCTACGAGCAGGACAAGGACGAGAGAGGCCAGAATGGCCGTTGTGAGGCGTTGGAAACGCATTTTGGGGTCCTCCGGGACTGGGTTGATAACGGGGGTTACATCCAAGACGAACGAAATGGCACAAAGGTTGGAAGAAAACTCGGCAAGCTGGAAAAATTTGCGATGTAAGGGGTTAAATAGGTACTAATTGAGTAAAATTTGCGCTATAATGTTTTTTGAGATTATGGGGAAAATTCGTTTACCGGCCGCTGCCAATGGGGGTGGGGTCATTGTTCGTGCTCAGGAAGAGGCCGAAATCATGAATCGTCGTGCCCTTGTCCTGCCTTTGGTTGTCCTGATATCTGCAACTGGCCTGTTGACCAAAGGTGCCATCGAAGAGCGAACGGCTCAGACCGAGCCGCTCGTTGCCACGCCAATCATCGCCGCTCCCGCTCCACCGAGCAGCGCTCCGAGCCGCAAACAAACCGGCGGCCCCGACGATCGCCTGGCCTGGGACATTCAACGCCTGGCCGACCCGGCCACCGGAACCATTCCGGACGACATCCACCGGCGTGAACAAATCTTTGCCGCCAAGCTGCCCACCTGGCAGCGCAGCGCGGCGCTGGATCGGCCTGGCAACGTGGCTGCGGCCGACAAGCTTTTGGGCTGGCAATATCGCGGTCCCTGGAATATCGGCGGCCGCACCCGTGCTCTGGCTTTCGATATCAGCGACCCGACTTTCGACACACTTCTGGCCGGCGGCATCAGCGGCGGCATGTGGCGCACCACCAACGATGGCGCCTCGTGGGCTCTGACTACCGGCAGCAGCCAATTGCATGCGGTCTCTTCAGTGGCCCAGGATGTGCGGCCCGGACACGAAAACGTGTGGTACTACGGCACCGGTGAAATCCGGGGCAACTCGGCAGCCGGTGGCGGCGCGCCTTTCCGGGGCGACGGCGTCTTCAAGTCCACCGACAACGGTTTGTCCTGGTCCCTGTTGCCATCAACCAATGGTGGAGATGTCACGGTATTCACTGGTGAATGGCAATACGTGCACCGCCTGGCCGTCGATACAAGTGAAACAGTCGACGATGAAATCTATGCCGCGGTGTATGGCTTCATCGAACGCTCCACCGATGGCGGCGCCACCTGGACCCGTGTCCTGGGCGATGCGGTCACCCAATCCCGCTATACCGATGTGGTCGTCTCCAGCACTGGTGTGGTGTATGCCAGCCTGAGTCGCGAGGGCGGCACCCATGGCGTATTTCGTTCGACCGACGGTATCACCTGGGCCGATATCACCCCGGCCGGATTGACCGGGTACAACCGCATCGTCATGGCTTTGGCCCCTTCCGACGAATCGATTTTGTACTACCTCGTTTCGGACTACAACTCCTCGGCTGACGAAGGTTTCTTCAAGTACCAATACCTCAGTGGGGATGGCAGTGGCCCCGGTGGATTTTCCTGGGACCGCAGTGCCCAGATGTTGGGCCTGCCCGGACCCGGCGCGGACGAACCGATGGAGTGTTACAGCAGTTATTGCCAGGCGGTCACCGTCAACCCCGTCAATCCGGAACACGTCTACATCGGCGGCATTCATTTGCTGCGCAGCACCGACGGCTTTGCCACCAACGGCACCGACCGCTGGATCGGCGGCTGGCAATATGCCGACCACCATGCCGACCAGCATTGGTTGGTTTTTCAGCCGGGCTCATCGGTGGTTGCCTACAGTGGCAGCGACGGCGGTGTGCACCGGACCGACAATATCACGGCCTCGACCGTGGCCTGGAGTTCGCTCAGCAACGGCTACAATACGAGCCAGTTCTACGCCGTGGCCATCGACGAAAACCTGCCGGGCAGCGATGTGCTTATCGGCGGCATGCAGGACAACGGCACCTGGTTCACCAGCAATACCAACGCCACCCAACCGTGGATCGAGGCCCTCGGTGGTGACGGCAGCTACTGCGCCGTGGCCGATGCCTCTGGTGCCGTGGGCACCTATATGGTTTCGGTGCAAAACGGTGTGGTCTACCGGATGGGCCTGGACAATGCGACCGGCGCCCTGTCCAGTTGGACCCGGGTGGATCCACTCGGTGGCGGGGCCTATCTGTTCATCAACCCCCTGATGGTGAACCCGAATGATACGCGGCAGTTGTACGTCGCGTCGAACAACGGCGTTTGGCGCAACAGCGATGTGACGGCCATTCCCCTGTGGTCCAACGATGCCACGAGCCAGAACTGGGTCCAATTGACCACGGTGCCGGGCGCTTCGGTCACGGCCCTGGCCATGACCCGCGGTGCCAACCCCAGTCTTTACTACGGTTCGGCCAGTGGCGACATGTACCGCCTGAACAACGCCGACACCGCACCGGCTGGCAGCGCGCCCACCCTGCTGAACATGGGCTTTGATTGGCCGGTCGGCGGCTACGTGGCCGGCATCGCCATCCATCCGACCGACAACAACAAGATGCTGGTGGCGGTTTCGAACTACAACGTGAGCAGTTTGTTTTACAGCGATGATGCCGGCACCAGTTGGACGGCCGTGGAGGGCAATCTGGCCGGAGCCGCCGGACCATCAGCGCGCACGGTGGCGATTTTGCCGGTCGATGGCACGGACATTTTTCTGGTCGGCACCAGCACCGGTCTGTACTCGACCTTCACCCTCGCGGGAGCCGGGACCATCTGGAGCGAAGAGAGCCCCGACCTGATGGGCAATGTCGTGGTGGACCAGTTGGCCACCCGCGAAGCCGACGGCCTGATCGTGGCCGGCACCCACGGCAAGGGTGTTTACAGCCTGAGCCTGCAGGGCATCTCGGCAGTTGGAAACGAACTGCCGCGCAGTGCAATGGCCTTGTCCCAGAATGTGCCCAACCCCTTCAATCCCATGACCAGGATCAGGTTCGAATTGCCGAGCGCTGGCCAAACCCATCTGGTGGTGTATGATGTGGCCGGACGCGAAGTGCGCACCCTGGTGAATGGCGATCTGGCAGCCGGTGAACACACCTTCAGTTGGAACGGCGCCGATGATGCCGGTCGCCAGGTGAGTGCGGGCGTCTATTTGTACCATCTGCGCAGCGGCGTGGTGGATGAAGTGCGCCGCATGACGTTGGTGCGCTGACCCGCCGTTTTGCCCCACGAATTTTCCTGCCGCGGCCGGTTCTCATCGGTCGCGGCCCTGGAGACCAGCTTGTCTTTCAATCATTTTGACAGCGAAGGCCGGGCCCACATGGTGGATGTTTCGGCCAAGGACCACACCCATCGTGAGGCTGTGGTTGAAGCCCGCGTAACCTTGGGCAAAGAGCTGCTCGGCCGCATCCTGGACCGCGACCTGACCAAGGGCGATGTGCTGGGCGTGGCGCGCCTGGCGGGCATTGCGGCGACCAAGAAAACTCCCGACCTGATTCCCCTGGCGCATCCCTTGGCGCTGCATCACGTGGCCATCGATTTCGAAACCGATGTCGAGGCGGGCATTTTGGCCATCCGGTGCACCGTGCGTGCCCATGAAAAAACCGGGGTCGAGATGGAAGCCATGACCGGCGCCACGGTGGCCGGCCTGACGGTGTACGACATGTGCAAAGGTGTGAAGCGCGATATCGAACTGGGCCCGGTGCGCCTGTTGCGCAAGTCCGGCGGTCGCAGTGGCCTGTATGAGCAGGAGGCGTGAACATGACCCATTCCCAAGGCAACAATCTGAAGACGGGCATTCTCGTTCTAAGCGACAAGGGTTCGCGCGGAGAACGCGAAGACACCAGCGGCCCGGCCCTGGTCGCATTCCTGCAGGAAAATGGCGTAGCCGAGGCAAACCTTATGGTTTTGCCCGACGATCGGGCCCGAATTGCTGATTGTCTAGTGCAGTGGGCAGACAATGATCGCTACGACCTGATCCTCACCTGCGGCGGCACCGGAGTCTCGCCGCGGGACGTGACGCCCGAGGCAACGGCCGATGTCATCGAGACCGAGTTGCCGGGTTTTGGCGAGTGCATGCGGGCGGCGAGCCTGTTGAAATCGCCCCACGCCATCGTCAGTCGGGCAACGGCCGGTATCAGGGGCCGCACCCTGATCATCAACCTGCCGGGCAGCCCGCGGGCGGCCCTGGAAAACCTGGCGGCAGTTTGGTCGGCGGTGCCGCATACGGTGGCCAAGTTGCAGGGAGATCAAAAGGACTGCGCCGAGGCTTGAATCAGACGGTCGGTTGCGGGGCCCATGTCAATATGGTGTCGAGCAGTTGGGCCGCTTTCAGCGGTTTGGTCAGGAAGTCGTCCATACCAGCAGCCAGGCATTTTTCGCGGTAGCCGGCCAGGGCATGGGCCGTCAGGGCGATGATGGGAATATGGTTGTCTTCACCTTCCCTGGCCCGGATTTCAGCGGTGGCGGTGAACCCATCCATGATGGGCATCTGCACATCCATCAGGACCACATCAAATTCATTTTCGGCCCAGGCGTCGACCGCCTTTTGACCGTCCTCGGCCCAATGCACCACAGCGCCGTTCTTGTCGAGAATGCGGCTGGCCAGCTTCGCGTTGACCAGATTGTCTTCCACCAACAGAACCCGGATGTCGGCCAGGGGCGCTTCGCCACTGGGAGCTGTGGGTGTGGCGGCCTTGGGTTTCTTTTTCCGGCTGTCCGGTGTTGCGGCCGGCAACGGCAGGGTGAAAAAGAAAGTGCTGCCCTGATTCTCGGCACTTGTCAAATTGATCTGGCCGCCCATCATGCGGATGATCCTGGACGAGATGGTCAGCCCCAACCCGGTGCCGCCGAAGCGTCGTGTCGTGGAGCCGTCGGCTTGCTGGAAGGCCTCGAAAATGTGGGCCTGATTGGCCGCCGGTATGCCAATGCCCGTGTCCTGGACGGCGAAGCGAATTTGGGGGCTGCCGTCGTGATTGCCCTCGGCGGTGATCCGTATGGTGATGACACCGTTCTCGGTGAACTTGATCGCGTTACCGGTCAGATTGGTCAACACCTGCCAGAGGCGCAAAGTGTCGCCAGTGACCCAAGCGGGCAAGTCGGCGTCCACCTCGACGACCAACCGGTTCCCTCGCTTGTTCGCGGCGACCTGCAGGGGCTTGGCCACCTTGTCGATCATTTCGGCCAGGTGGAAGGTTGCCTGGTCCAATTCGAACTTGCCGGATTCGATTTTAGAAAAATCAAGTATCTCATCAATGATGTGCAGTAGGGTCTCGCCCGAGGTCTTGATGTCGGTGAGGTATTCCTTCTGCATCGGATCCAGTTTTGTGTCGAGGGCCAGACTCGTCAGGCCGAGCACGCCGTTCATGGGCGTGCGGATTTCGTGACTCATGTTGGCCAGGAATTCGCTCTTGGCCTGGTTGGCGGCCTCAATTTCGGCGTGGGCTTTTTCCAGGGCCTCGGCCCGGCTTTCCAGTTCCTGCTCCTTGTGTAGGCGCGCCCAGAATTCCTGGTGAAAGTAGGCGCCGAGGGTGTGCACCTGGATGGCAAAAAAGACCACCAGGCCGCCCAGGATCATTTCACGCCCTTCACCCACAAACATGAGAGCCACCAAATGGGGCAATAGGATCAGGCCTACAAAAATTCGGAAGATTTTCATGCGCGGCGAGAAGGAACTGGTTGCACTGGCGGCCACACCAACGGTGCAGAGCAGGCATACGTAGTAGGTAAAACCCAGGCCAAATTTGAATAACACAAGGCTGTTGGCCACGCCCCAGGCCAGGGCGGGAAACAGGGTGCCGGCGGCGAAACGACGCAGCCATTGTCGGGGGTTGTTGTCGTAACTGCGTTCGAAGGATCGAGAAAGGTGCAAGCGCACGAAACCCGAAATGAGATACAGCAGGGCCATGGCGCCCGAAGGAATCAGGGCCTCGGTTCGCAGGTCCGTAGCCAAGGTGATCATGATCGTCATCGGCACATAGCTGAAGGCCACCCGCATGGAGCGGCGGGCCATCTCCCGGTCTGCTGGCCGGTCCAGGCTGGCCAGATGAACGGTGTCGTCTGGCCGACGATGATTTTTGATGGCTTTCAGGGACAACACGTTGCAGTTACACCTCAGCTGGGAGTATTGGCTTCCTTCCCTATAATCGACCGATTAGGTAGACTCTAAAGATATCTTTGCTTTCTTGACCGGGATGGGAAACCCGCCTTGCGCCGCTCCGGCCCGCTCACCATGTTTGGCCCATGGAAAACAACGGCAAAACCCTGGGCTCAGAACTGCCGGCCGGCTTCGGTCGCTTATTCAGGGACGTATCCATGCAAGTGAAAGAACTGTCGGACGACGATCGTCTGTGGGTGAAAGAGCGCACCGAACTGCTATTTGGCGGCGATTTTGTGCTGTCCCGCTCCGAGGTTCATGATCCCCACAAATTGCCGGGCTTCATTGCCACCGAAGGCCGCGAGCGCATTGGCCTGATCACCTACTGCATATCCGGCGACACGTGTGAAGTGGTGACCGTTGACGCCCTCTGCCAATTTATCGGTGTGGGCACCATGTTGCTGGAAAAAGTGGAGCGGATGGCCCGGGAATCCGGCTGCACCAGGATGTGGACCATCACGACCAACGATCGGCTCGATGCCCAGCGCTTCTTCCAGAAACGCGGCTTCTTCATCAGCGACATCCGCCTCGGCACCATGACCAAGATCCGCCTGCTCAAGCCCAACGTGCCGAAGGTCGGCGACTACGGCATTCCGGTGCGCGACGAGTTGGAATTCGAGAAGATCCTGCTGCCGCTGCCTTCCGAATAGTCCGGTTATTCAGTCCTGTTCTGCGAACTGTAAGATCCCACCAGACGCGAAATCAACACCGCCAGAAAAAGCGTGCCGCTCAAGGCTTCCAAAATTGCCAGGGAACGGGCAATGGGTGAGACCGGGCTGATGTCGCCGTAGCCCAAGGTGGTCAGGGTCACGAAACTGAAGTAGATCAGGGTGGCCCCCGGACTGGAACCTTCCTGGATGATGGGCTGGCTGAAGGCCTGGGGGTCCAGTTTTACGATCGGTGCGTAGAAGAGTGTCCACACGGTCCCCAGCAAAATGTAGGTGCACAGGGCGTAACCGATGGTATCGAGCGTCACGGTGCGGGCCTTGAAGATCTTGATGAGCATCAGCCGGATGATCACCAGATAAAGGATCACGATCAGGGTATAGTTCAACCAGTCGAGGGCATCGTTTTCGTAGTAGTCACCGATGGTGGACAACAGGGCGGCCGGTATACCCAGGGAAAGCCCGTAGATCAGATGCCGGCGTGAGTCCGCCGCCACCACCACGGCCGCCAGAATCACCGCGGTCTGGAACAATCCCGGTAGAAAAAATTGATTGGCACCGAGAGAGGTCAGCAGGATCTGGCCGATCAGCGCCAGCAACAGGACCAGCGCCCGGTTGCGGCCGGCCAGGTTGTAGATGAAAAACTTCGCGCCACCATCCGGGTGCAAGTATTGCTCTTCCTGACGGTTTGGCTGATCTGTGGCCATGTGCACGTTTCTCCCTGACAACCCTGAAATCCGACGGTAAATATCCTGATCGATTCATCGTAGCGGGATTATTTGGTCAGCACAACTCTTTGTGCGGCGTGGTCTCCGGCCGGTCCCTGCAGGCGGACAAGATACACGCCACTGGCGACGCTGCGGCCCTGGTCATCCTGCCCATTCCACTGCAACACGCCCTGGGTGTCGCCCACCGGGGCGTCGTGTAGGCGCCGCACCCGCCTTCCGCGCAAATCAAAGACCGCCACCTCCAGATTGCCCGGCCGGGACAGCGTATAGGCAATGTTCACCAGCGGGTTGAACGGGTTGGGCCAGGCGCTGAGGCCGGCGGCTTTCACCATGGGCACCGAGTCGGGCACCGGGGTGGAAATCAGGCCCCGTCCAAAAGTGATGCCATCGATGAAAAATCCGGGCGCCGTGACGCCAAAATCAGAACCGAACTTGAGCCGGAACTGGAACGATCCACCGGTCAGGTCGCTGATGTCAAAGACGGTGCCCAGCCAGCGAATGGTGCCGCCGGACCAGCCGGCCTCCTGGTTGAGGCCACCGAGGAAAAGGTCACTGTAGCCCTCGACCGGCGTCAGCAGGGTGAAGGGCCCGCCGGTGCTGACCTCCAGGTTCACGCCGTCGAAGTTGGCCTCGGTGTCGGTGAAATAATGGAAGCTGAGGAAGTGGGGGCCAACCGGCACTCCGCTCAAATCGTAGACCGGGCTGGTCAGGGTATCGGCCTGGTCGTCGGCATAGCCTAGGCCGTCCATGCCAATGCCCCAGCATTGGCCGCCGGCGAAGGCACCCGGCACACTGGCCGGTGGTGTGCCGTGGGTCCAAAAACCCTGACTGGCGATGAAGCCGCCGTCGCCTGGGCTGAAATCTTCGCCACTGGCGCTGAGGGCGGGGCTGACTGTTACCGTGGCGGTGGCGCCCACGGTCGAAACGTCGATGACACGGGCGCCAAATCCGGGCACGCCAAAGACCAGTAGTCGTTCGTCTTTGCCCACCGGCACCTGGGGCAGGGTGAAGCTGCCGTCGAGTTGGCTGTTGACCGGGGCGATGGGGTTGTCCAGAGGATCAACCCGGGCGCCGGACAACGGCTGCCCGTTACCATAGACAAAGCCGGTGATGTCGACCCGGGCCACGGGCACCAGGCTCACATTGGCCACGGCAGAACCGCCGGGTGTGATGGTCTGGTTGAGGTTGGCGTCTTCATAGGCGAACTGGGTGAACAGGAGTTCGACCGGACCCACCAGCAGGGGCAGGCGCCAGGTGCCATCAATTGCCGTCAGTACACTCGAGCCGCCACCACTGACGGAAACCAAAACTTTGGCAATCGGCAGCCCCGTGGCCTGATTGTTGACCACACCCGAGATTTCGCCGATGCCCGTATCGGCCAGGGCGTAGGCAGCCACCAGATCGGGCCGCGGTCCGATCAGGGCCGGGCCATTGGTGGGCGTGCCGGTCAGCCGCAACAAGTCGCGGGCCAGACGGGCGTCCAGATCAAATTCGTGCCGCTGCCGCACCATGCCGGTCAAAGAAACCACGGCGCCGGTCACCACGGGCGTGGCGCTGCTGGTGCCGCTGAACTGGGCGGTGTACCACTGCGTTTCCGGAAACAGGGGGTCGCCCTGCAGGTCACCGTAAGCCAGGGTGGCCACGTTGAAACCCCAGCCGTTCAAATCCACACGTTGGCCATTGTTCGTAAACCAGGCGGGGTTAAGGGTCACGCCGTCGGTGGCGCCGATCATGATGGCGCCGCTGTGGCGCACCGCCGGGTCAAACAAGCCCTGATAGATGGGCGCGTCCAGGTCGACTTGCCCATTGCCGGCCGCTTCGAGCACCATGATGCCCTGCCGGGTGACCGCCGCCATCGCATCGAAGTTGTCCTGCCAGAATTCCATGGGCACGTAGCCTTCCTGACCCGAACCTGTGGCCTCGGGGCCGGCGGCGTGCAGTTCGATGACGATCACATCGCCGGGGCCGAGCAGCAGACCGGCCGCCAGGATGGCTTCGCTGGTGGACTGGCTGCCGATGGATGAATGGCCCACCGCACACTGGGGGGCAATGCCGGTCACGCCGAGGCCGTTGTCCTGGCCCCGGATGACTCCCACCACCGCGGTGCCGTGGTTGCGCCAGCCGGGGCTGTCTATCTGGTCGCCGATCTGGGCCACCGGGGTGGGCAAATCTTCGTGGGCCCAAAGCCAGCCGCCCTCCACATCGATCACCGTCACGCCCAGGCCC
>DAOVTU010000533.1 GCA_030632925.1 Candidatus Krumholzibacteriia bacterium
CCCAAACACCGTCGGCAACACATCCAGGCTGGCGAAAGGCAACTCCTCCCGCGCGCCGGCCAAACGGCCCTCCGGCCACTTGATGATCAACGGCACGTGCACCGCTTCCTGCCAGGGCAGGGCGTGGGTGTAGTACAAATCGTGCTCGCCCAGGTGCTCGCCGTGGTCACCGACAACAATGATCAGCGCCTGGTCGTACAATCCGGCCGCCTTCAAGCCGGCCACTACGCGCCCCACTTCATGGTCCACATAACTGATGCCCGCCGCGTACTGGCGGATGGGAAACTCCGGATCAGTGACGCCCTCGAGCCAGTCGTACATGTGAGCACGGTTCGCCTCGTTCAGCAGTTGGTTTCGCGGCGACTTCAGGAAATCCACCAAGGGTTCGCCAGGCCCTGCGGGGTCGCCCTTGTAGTACATCCGGTCAAAGGATGGCGGCGGCGTATATGGCGCGTGGGCATCGAAGTAGTGCAGAAAAAGCAGGAACGGATGGTCCGCATTGGCGCGCGCAAACCCCAAGCCCCGATCGGTGATCAGGTGTCCGTTTTTGCGTTTGTTCGTACGCATGAAAGTGTGCTCATCAAAGCCCTGCCCCATGCCGTAGTCCACCGTCAGCCAATCGATGCTGACCACCGCGCCGGTGGCGTAGTCTTCGTCCCGCAAATATTCAGCCAGGGTGGTGGACTCCTCGCCGAGCCGCAGGTAACGACCACCGACATAGCCATGACGGTAGGGCGTCAACCCGGTCAGCAACGAAGCAAAAGCAGGGGCGGTCCAGGGCGCGGTGGACTGGCACCGGGCGAAGCGCACACCGTCAGCCGCCAGGTCATCCAGATGCGGCGTCCGGATGTCTTTCTTGCCACCCGCGTGCAGGTGGTCACCACGAAAGGTGTCGAGACCCAGCACGATCACCGGCGCATCAGGGAAAAGACCGATTGGCGCCGACTCCTGTTCGGCGCATCCCGCCAGAATCAAAAAAAACAGCAGGGCCCCACCGGACAGGCTCAATCGCGTCACTGCGGCCCACCAATTTCCACATCCAGATTGCGAATGAAAATGCTCAGCAGATCGGCGTGCACGAAACACACCGAAAACGTGATCATGGGATTGGCCTCGGGATGGAAGATGCCGTAGGTCCATTTCAACAGGGAGCGGTCATCCTGGAAGGCGCCCAGATCAACACCGGACGTATCGACGGAGGTTTCCAGTTCCTTCAGCAACAGAGACGGCGTCGGCCCCACCGTGGCGTGAGAGCGCCCCGAGCGGAAGTCCGACAGGCCGCACTCTTCGAGCAAAGGGTAAAGACTGATTTGCGTCACATGGTGGTCGCGCAAACTGTCCACACCGCGCACAAAACGTTCTTCGGATTCGCGCGGCAGGTGCAGGTAGGTGATCTCCAACAGGGTGGCCGTAGGCTGCCCTGACACCTCGGTCGTGCGCAGGCGCAGGTAATATTGAAAGCGGCCCCGATTCCAGTATTTGTCGGCCGCCTCGTGCACGAGGGAATCGTGGCTGGCCTGCAGCTCCTGGCTCAAATAACCGCCGACGGTGTCGGTGCCGGCTGCGCCGTCCAGTTCACAGGTTCCCACCCGGCTGATATAGGAGGGCGAATCAAATTTCAGGGTGAGCGAAATCTGCTCGTCGGCCACCACGCCGGTGTCCTTGAAAATGGGCGTCTGGGAGACGATCTGGTAAGGCGACTTGGGCTTGTTCTGCACCAGCATGCCCTTGGCTACGAGGGCCTCGACGGATTTGCCGGCCGTATTGCGGGATTTTTTCACGCCCTTGGCCAAAGAGCTCACGTTGATGATGTCGCCCTCGCCAAAGCCTTCGACTTGCTGGGCAATGGCCCATTCCAGGAAGGTCGTGAGCGCATCAATGGCCGTCGTGCCCTGCCCGTGACCCGGTTCGCTGAGCTGGTACAGGCGGAACGAATCCTTGTATTTCAGCGGAGAATCATCACTTTTTGGGCGACCAATTGTCACGTATTCATCCCTAATTCATTGTTGCTCAAAGCCTTGCCGGGCGAGACCGACATCGCAGAATAAAAATCAGTCTAAGCTCTTGACGGCGATTTGTCGAGCTTATATAATGCTCACAACATTAAGTCATTAATGATGCGCTAATGGCTTGATGAGATTTGAGGTGCTGCCCGTTCTCGCAGGGGTGGGCAGCACCGACAAATCATCCTTCATGCTCATCCTTCATGCATTGCCTGGCAGAGCCAATGGCGGTCCTTCTCTCCCCCTTGCTTCCTCACGGGAGCATAACTGGGATCGCCGAATTGGAGAGCTACTTTGCCTAGGCTAAAACACCCCCGGTAGATGGTTCCGGGGGTGTTTTTTTAGATCCACAGCCCCTCCATTTGCCATCTGCCCTTCATGTTCCACCCCCTGATTCTGTTCCGATTGGCGCCGGCCGCCTTCTGCTTGTATATTGCGCCGACTCCATTCCCGCTAAAGCGGGTCCGGAATCCAATTTTCTGAGAGGTGTCAACATGAGTCCAAAACTGCCCAAGAACTATAGCCCCTCGGCCAAAGAGCCGTTCATGAACGCGAAGCAGAAGGAATATTTCCGTCTGAAGTTGTTGGCCTGGCGCGAAGAATTGATGAACGATTTTGAAGCGACTCTTGAGCAGTTGGGCAAGGCCGAACAAAAGGCCGCCGACTACGCCGACATGGCCAGCGATGAAGCCGACCGCTCCCTGGCCCTGCGCTCACGCGACCGTGACCGCAAACTGATCGCCAAGATCGACGAGGCCCTCGAGCGTCTCAAGGGCGGCACCTACGGCTTCTGTGCGGACACGGGGAATCCCATCGGGCTGGCACGCCTTGAGGCGCGCCCCACGGCTTCGCTTTCCATCGAGGCCCAGGAGGCCCACGAGGACCGGGAACAGATGAATCAGCGGGGCGGCTCGTTCTAGTCCAGCCAATCTCATCAACGCGATTTATCGGGGGCTGTATCAGCCCCTGATTGCGTTATGGCGGGTTTGCAATCCCAACCCCAGCACCAAGCCCGCCAATCCCAACATGCTCAGCGCACGCAGCCACACCGGCGACGCTCCGGCCCGATAGACGGCAAACTCACGCCACCCGGATTTGCTGAAGGCCACCGAGACATCGGCAACCCCCGCGAGGTCGGCCGGCACCGGTTGCACCACGCCCCGGAAAATGCCGTCGTCGGGCAAGGGCTGGTCCGCCGG
>DAOVTU010000268.1 GCA_030632925.1 Candidatus Krumholzibacteriia bacterium
ACCTTCGCCCTGCCGGATCTGCGCTCCCGCGTGCCGATGCACGAGGGTACCGGGGCCGGACTTTCGCCGCGTTCGCAGGGCGCCCGATCGGGCAATGAAAATACGACCCTGTCGGTCAATAACCTGGCCTCTCACAGCCATTCCGGCACCGTGGCGACGTCCTTGGACGAAGGCGACCGCAGTGATCCGTCGGGTGCGTATCCGGCCCGGGCCGAAGAGCCGATGCAGGCTTACTCCGGCGCCGCGGGCGGCACCATGGCGGCGGGTTCAGTGCAGACCTACACGTCCGGTAGCGGTAGCAGTTTCTCGAATATGCCGCCGTTTCTGGTAGTGCGTTTCGTGATCGCTTTGGTGGGCACTTTCCCATCACGCAATTGATAGCCCGGGGAGGAGCGCAATCATGATGTCTCGACGCGCCTTTGTGGGCGCTTTGGCCGCCCTGTCCGCCGTCGGTGGATTGGGCACGGCAGGGTCAACGATCCTGCGTCGCCGCCGGGTGGCGGTTGACAAGCTCGGTGCAAAATCTGCGGCCCAGTTGCAGGGCAACCGCGTAGCTCTGCACCGGGATGATGGCACCAGCTGTGACGCCGTCGTGGTCGATGTCACGACCCGACGCCGGCGGGGCCGCTGGGGAGCACCATCCACCGAACAGATTTCCATTCTGCTCGAACCCTGCCGTGGTTCCGAGCTGAGCGCCGGCAATTACAACCTCGAAAATGGCGAGATGCGATGGGGGACTTTGTACCTCTCGCCGGTGGGTCGTCCAGGCCCAGGGCAGCAGCTGGAGGCTGCCATCACTCGCATCGTTTGAAGCGCCAACGAACTGGGAGACGCCATGCGCGCACCGTTTAAAGTCATTTTTGTTCTGGGCCTGCTCACCTTTTGGGCCATGGGCTCAGCCACCGCGGCGAACATCGGCCCGGATGATCGCCAAATCAGCTTTACGGGTTTGCCCGATTCCACTGCCAACGATGCGGTCAGCCCGGCGGTCACTTTTGACCCGCTTTTGCAGCGATATCTGGTGGTCTGGTCCAGTGATGAGACCGATGGTGTTTTTCGTATCCGGGGCCAGGTGCTGAACGGCGCTTCGGGTGAGAGCACGGGACCTTCCTTCTATATCAGCCCAGACGATGGCCCCTTTGCCGACGCACGCGAACCGGCAGTGGTTTTTGATCCCAACTCGGAAAACTATTTCGTGGTCTGGTCCGGCGATGGTCTGCAGGACGGGGCGTTTGAAATCATGGGCCAGGCCGTCAACGGCGACGGCCAATTGGTTGGCCCACGGCGGCGCCTGAGCGACATGGGCACTAACGATGTGGACGTCGCTTTTGACGCGACCGACCCGGACATCACCTGGTTGTCCGGTCCCGGTGAAATGGTGGTCGTCTGGTCCGGCGATGACGATGCTGGTGTCTGGGCCGATAGCCATTTCGAAGTCTATGGCCAACGGATGGCCGGTGCTCTTGGCGCTGAAATCGGAGCCAACGATTTTCTGATCAGCGGCGGCTACGGCGGCTTGTTCAATGTCGACGCCTATGAACCGGCCATCACTGCGGGTCCCGGCGGCAATTTTGCCGTGGCCTGGGAAGGTGATCTGGTTGATGACAATATCCACCAGTCGGAAATCTATCTGCAGATGATGGACCTGGATGTGGCTGTCGGCGTGGTCGAACTGATGAGCCTGATGGGCGGGTCCTACACGGATTCCTACACGGCCAACAATCCGGATCTGATATATGCGGGCAGTAGCGACGAATACGTTGTCGCCTGGGACGGCGAACCCGGTGGTGGATCGCCGCGGGGTGTCTATGGACAGCGGATCACCGCCGGCACGGCCATAAAGGTGGGCGGCGTGATCTTTTTCTCGGACGCCGCCGGCGTGCTGAGTGGGCCTTTCCGTGAGGCTATCCAGCCTTCAATCACGGTCGATCCCATCAGTGACCATTGGTTCGTGGCCTGGCAGGCCGATTTGGACGACGGGCTGTATCCCCACGATTTCGAAGTCTGGTCCCGCCGTTTCAACGATGTTGGCGGTCCGGTCGATGGTCTGGTGCAGCAGCTCAGCGATATGGACCCGACGTTGGATCCGGTGGCGGGCGCGGGCCGGCCGGCCGTGGCGGTCAACAGTTTCCACGACTACAAAATGATTGTCTGGTCGGGCGATTTGGATACTTCTCTTGGCGGCCAACACGAAATATTCGCCCAGGCCTGGTCAGATGACGCGGTCACGGCGGTGGCCGAAACCCCGCTGGCCAGCAAACTGGTCTTGTACGGCGCTGCGCCCAACCCGTTCAACCCGTCGACCACCATTGCCTGGGAAATACCGCGTACGGCGCCGGTGACCTTGAAGATCCACGACATGGCGGGCCGCCTGGTGCGCACCCTGTTGTCGGGCGCGACTCACGAAGCCGGACGCCAAAGCACGGTCTGGAATGGCCGGGATGACAGTGGTCGCAGCGTGGCGGCCGGCGTGTACTTGTATAGTCTGGAAACATCGCAGGAAAGATTGACCGGGCGCATGTCGCTGGTGAAGTGAGCGGCGGGGCGACTCGAAATAGTGTGAGATAAGACCTCAATAGTCGGCTGGGTGTGGTGATTGTTCACACCTGAGCTGGCTTTTTTTATCAGAGCAAACTTTTTGTAATGCATTTATACAGAACAAGATAACGCCATTCCGGTGATGATATGCCGCAAAACCCCAGTTGGTACAATCCCTGCCTTCTCCCCAACAAAGAATCACCCCCGACAACGGTTCGTACTGAGGAGAAAAACCATGAAAACTGCCAACGCATCCACCAGAGTCCTGCTCGCTCTGGCTTTGATCACCATCGCCTTGGGCACCAGCCTGAGCCAAGCTGAAGAGGTCCGGGGCAAGGGCCTTTTCATCGGCGTCAACGCCGGCTTTGGCTCCAGTGCTCTGCACTACAAGACTCCCTTGGGAGATGTCACCGACGACTCGGTCGATGGCGCCCTGGGAGCCCTGCGTTTCGGCTACGCCTTTTCCCCGAAGTTCGCCCTCAGCCTCGAAGGCTACGGCTTCGGTGCCACCGATGAGAACGAAGAGGACTGGGGCATAGGCGCCGGCCTGTTGGCCGTCACCTGGCATCCCTGCGGCCACGGACTGTTCCTGCGCGTCGGCGTCGGTGCGGGCGGCGGCGACTTCATCCATCCGGTGACGGGTCTGAAGACCACCATCGAGGAACGCGGCGCCGGCATGTTCAGCCTCGGTTATGACTGGTGGCTGAGCGACAGCACGACTCTCGGTTTGGCCTTCGATGGCTTCATCCTGGACGCCGGCGACGCCATCGGGTTTGAAGAGGATGCGGTGGGGGCCCATGGCCTGACCCTGCAATTCAATTGGTACTTGTAGGATCCTTGGTTGAACCCACCAAGTCCGTGGGGCATGATGGGCTGGGGAGCCTGAAACAATGACGCAACAGCAACAAATGAAATCCAATATTTCCGCTGCACAGCGGAGCAACCGGAGGGGCCACCAGTCTCTCCGGTTGCGGCGTTGTCTGGCCCTGAGCCTTGTCGCGCTGTTGCTGGTTCTAGTCCCTGGATCAGTCAGGGCACAAAATTCCCCGCCGGCAATTGATGGCGATTCCCCGTCAGCAGACCATGCTCTGCGCCTGGTTGAAGTCCAACTTTCGGGCGCAACCAGAACCCCTTTGGCGACCGTCTACCGTTATCTGCCCCTACAGCCCGGACAAGCTATTGATCAGGGGGCACTGGTCGAGGCCGTGGCCGAATTGCGCGCTGGTGATCTGTTCAAGACCGTATCGTTCTACACCCGCCCGGGAGCCGAGCGCGGCCAGCTCATTCTCGTCCTGGAAGTTGAAGAACACCGTCTCGATTTCCGCTGGGCGGCCGGCAATACGAACCTGGACGGTTGGTACCTGTCACCGGCCATGTTGGCTTACGACAATGCCTTCGGTAAGGGTGGACTCCTGGATCTGCAGTGGCGGGTGGGCTTCCGCCACAGCGGACTGCTGCTGCGCTACGGCCAACCGCGCGCTGGTGATGGTCACAACTACTGGGGCACCCAGCTGAGCACCATCGCCACCGATCGTCCCTATTTCTCGGACGGCGTGGAGTACCGGCACGAAGTGAGCACAGGTGGCTTGGCGGGCGTTTGGGGTCGACGGTTCAGTGATCACTGGCTGGCCGAGGTTGGGCTGAATTTTGAGAGCGTCAGTGTTGCGGACCATTCCACCGCCCACAGCCAGTCGCAAGACGGCACAGTCACCTATGACCAGCACATCCCCGAAGAAGATTTGCCGCCGGCGATTCAGGCTGCGGTGGGCGACGATGCCCGGGCCATCCTGCATCTGGACTGGCAGCACGATACCCGAGCCACGCAAAAGCGGGCCGGATCGCCCGTCCGTGGTGTGTGGGGTCGGGTCAAAACGACTGTGGTTGCCCAGGACAAGAACAGCCACGTTGGCTTGCAGGCGGACTTGCGGGGTTTCAGGGAAGCGCCGGGCGGCGTCCTGGCTGCCCGCCTGCGCGGCTCCTGGGTCGGCGAACGTGCGGCCTTTTACGACCGTCTGTATCTCGGCGGCATGTACAGCGTGCGCGGTTTTCCGACTCACGCCTTGTCCGCCCCCGGTGGCGACACCTGGCTGTGGTCGAGTTCGCTGGAATATCGCAGCCGCATTCTCGGCGACGCCAAGGGCACTCGCCTGGCCGGAGTCCTGTTCGTGGACGCCGGCGCCAGCGGTTCATCCGACGCCACCGATCCCTACAGCGGCGTGGCCGTCGGCGCGGGCTACGGCTTGCGCATGCGCGTGTGGTGGCTGGATTGGATCGGCCTGGATGTCGGGTTCCCGGTCACTGAGCGTCCATTGGACATGCGCTTCCAGGTCACCGCGTCGATCGGGTGGTCGTTTTGAGCCGGCGCGCGATGGCATACGTCAGCGGACTGATGTGCCTGGTTCTGGGCACCGCCGTCTTGGCGGCCGAACCGGCGCAGTTGGTGCAGGTCACGCCCAACCGAGCGGGAAACCTGGTTGTCTGTGGCTTGCGGACGGTGGGCTTGCCCGGCGAAAAACAACTGCAATCCATGCGCTCAGGTCTTGTCTCGGCCGTGGAGTTGGACCTGGCCCTGCTGGACGAAAACGACAAACTGTTGGCGACAAATTCGATCTCGTTGCGCATGGGGTTTGATTTGTGGGATGAAGTGTTTTCCGTCAGCGGCGATGGCCGCGAACGCCGCTTCCAATCCCTGGCCGACCTGCAGGCCTATCTGGCCGATCTGGTTGCGGTGCCGGTGGCACCAACTGAAGTGATGCCGGACGACGGTCGCTTCCGCATCAAGGTCGGCCTGGTG
>DAOVTU010000636.1 GCA_030632925.1 Candidatus Krumholzibacteriia bacterium
AACTGGGGATCTTCCGAACAGTTGATTTCCATGTCGGTGATTTCGGTCAGGGTGATGGACCAATCCCCGCGTGTATTGCCATAGATGTCGGAGCAAGTGATGACCGGCGTACTGTCACCAGTCACGCCGATGCCGATGCCGTCATTGAAGGCGAAGATCGAATTCGAAATATAAGGCGACGCGTCGATGATGAGCATGCCTCCGCCGAGCACACTTGCCGAGTTGTCCGTCACCGTCACATGGGCCAGATTGACCATCGAGTTGGCGAAGCAGGCCACCGCGCCGCCGAAGCGGGCCTGATTGCCGGACATCACAACATCGCCCACGCCCACCACCGAACTGTTGTCGGCAAATATGGCTCCGCCATAGCCCAGATCACCGCCGGCCGAATTGGCAACCATCAACGACGATAGCAGGGTCACCATCCCCCCCATGCGCACGCTGACCGCCCCACCCCAGCGGGCGGAGTTGTTCTCGAAGACACAGTCGGTAATGATCGGCGATGAACCAAAACTCGCTTCGATGGCACCGCCGCCACCGTTGGGCGCCTGGTTGCCCCTGAATGTGCAGCCGTTGATGGCCGGTGAAGAAGCGGACGCACGAATCGCTCCGCCATGGGTCTCGGCGATGTTGTCGGCAAAGACACAGTTCTCGATGCGCACGGTGCTGCGGCTGATAAAAATCGCCGAACCGCTTTGCTCGTAGCTGTTCTTGCCCACGGCCAGGGCGTTGCGAAATGTCAGGTTCGAGATGATGGTCGAGTCGGCCACACTCTCGATCAACAGGATGCGCCCGAGGCCACCGGCGTCGAGCACGGTTTCGCTGGCCGTGGCCCCGTCGCCGCGCAAGTTGATACCAACGGGCACTGTCAGTCCGGACTCTGCGTAAACGCCCGGAGACAGGATGATCGTATCGCCAGTATTTGCCGCCGCCAAAGCCGCCTCCACAGACGGTTGGTCCTGTGGGACGGAGATGGTCGCAGCTTGGACCGCCGTCAGCGACAAGAGCAGGCAGGCCGTCAGCACGGCTGCGCGAAAAATATTCTGCATGGAGCTTCCAGTTCCTCTCGGATCGGTGGGGACCGTTCACAGAAATTGCTTCATCTTGGCCGCCATAAGGCAACATGCAGGCCCAAAACGGAGAACCGGCGCAGGATCAATCAAAACTTGCCAGACGCGAAACTGAACGTGATTTCGATTGGCAAAATCCAAATAGCACTCGGCGCCAAAAGCCTTGCTATCAGCAATTTGTAGAGGTTTAGATTTCATGGGATGGACCAATTGATTTGACAAAAAGCAGAGCCCGCTGGCAGATCCTATTAGGAGGGTTGGCTTTGGCTCAGTCGACAGGATGGTGCGAAAAAAATGCATGTTTTTTGGTAAACATTACAATTCTTGTCCCACAACTATATTCATTTTCAATTACGGTCGGATTTTTGGATCTATCGAGGACAGTTTGGCGAAAAATAGGGACGCCCTTTGACTATTTGGCAAGATCACCGAAGGTTGTGCCTCTGAGAATGTGTCCGGTTCACTTGATGCAGTGGACCGGACATGAAACACAAAAAAAAGACCACCAATACCTGGGCCCCTCCCCATTGCCCAAACCCTAGTTGCCTACACCACAACAACATTGAAGAAACCTGGCCCTTCAAAAAGATTGGCTACTTTAGGCGACTTCAAACCCCAACCCGTATCCAGAGGTTTACGTGCAAGACCTGCAAGCGCAGCTTCAGTACCCAAACATTCTCGTCAACCTACTGGCAAAAGCACCCCGACCTCGACGTATCGATCCTGATGAAGACGGTCGGTTGTATGGCCAATCGCCAGATCGCACGCGACCTGAAGGTCAGCCCAGAGACAATCGACCGGCACCTGTCCCGCATCGCTCGACACTGTATGTTGTTCCACAACAGAATGATGCAAGACCTCCCGCCGACACCTGAGGTTGTGGTTGATGGTTTTGAGTCTTTCGAATACAGCCAGTATTTTCCGATCCATCACCATGTCGCTGTCGACAAAGAAACCGACTTCTTCCTGTATTTCACGGACAGTGAACTGCGCCGCAAGGGCCGGATGACTGATGCACAGAAACGCCGCCGCCAGGACCTGGAATTGAAACTCGGTCGTCCTGACCCAAAGGCCATTGAAAAGGACATGCGGGAGTTGCTGGAAGTGGTGCTCAATGGTACCGAGACGGCAACAGTGTTTAGCGATGACCACCGGGCATACCCGCGCTCGATGAGAACCCTTGAGACGAAAATCAGCCACCGGATCACACCGGGGTCTCAGCACCGGGATAAGAACAACTCATTGTGGGTGGTCAACTTGCTGGATCTACTTATTCGGCATAGCAGCGCCAACCACAAGCGCGAGACGATTGCCTGGTCCAAGCGGCGGCAGTCCAGCGCCGAGCGGTTGGTAATTCTGTTGGTGTGGCGTAATTACATGAAACGGCGACGCGAAAAAGGGAGGCGCAGTCCTACACCGGCGATGGAGTTAGGGTTGTTAGGAAGGCCGTTGGAGATCAAGGAGCTGTTCACCGAGCGGATTTTTCGGGGACACTGTGAGCTGCCGCCGCGGTGGTCAGATTATTACGACAAGATCATTGAGACACGAGCGTTGCCGCGAAACCGAAAGCACGAATTGAGCTACGGGTATTAAAA
>DAOVTU010000200.1 GCA_030632925.1 Candidatus Krumholzibacteriia bacterium
ATCTTCACCCACAGGCGATTGCCCATGATGCCGAGCACCAGCAGGAAGGCGTTGCCCAGCACCAGGCTGGCGAACAATCCGTAAACCAGATAAGAATTTTTGCCTGCGAACAATTCCGGTCCGGGAGTTACGCCGTGCAGCATCAGGGCACCGACCAGGACGGCCGTTGCCGCGCTGCCAGGGATGCCGAGGGTCAGCAATGGCACCAGGGCCCCGCCGACTGAACCACCTGCTGCTGCAGCCGGCGCGGCCACGCCTTCGAGGCTACCTTTGCCAAATTCCTCAGGCTTCTTGCTGGTGCGGCGTGCTTCGTTGTAGGCAATAAAAGCGGCGATGGTGGCGCCGGCTCCCGGCACAACGCCGATCACCGTGCCAACGGCCGAAGACTGCAGAATGCTTTTTTTGAGTCCGAATAATTCCTTACCGCTGGGCATCTTGCTGGAAAATGACTGCAGACCGGCCTGCACGGCGGTGTATTTTTCGATATTCAGCAGCACTTCGCCCACGGCGAACAAGCCGATCAACGCCGGGATGAACGCGATGCCGTCGGTCAACTCGGGTACTCCAAAAGTGAACCGCATATAGCCGGATATCGGATCCAGGCCGATGGTCATCAGCAGCAGGCCCAGCACGGTACTGACCGCACCCTTGAGCATGTTTTTCTGCTCCATGGAGACGACGATGGTCAGGCCAAAAATCGCCAGGGCAAAATACTCTGGTGGACCAAAGGCCAGGGCGGCCTTGGCCAGGGGCACCGAAAACAGCACCAGAATGAAGGTGCCGATGATGCCGCCGGTGCAGTTGGCGACCACGGCGGCGCCCAGGGCCCGTCCCGGTTCGCCACGCTTGGTCAGGGCGTACCCGTCAAATGACAGGGCGACCGCCGCCGGTGTGCCGGGTGTATTGATGGCAATGGCCGTGATGCACCCGCCGTAGGCACTCGCAGTATAGACCGCCGCCAGCAGGATCAAGGCAATCAGGGGATGCATGCCGTAGGTGAAGGGCACCATCAGGGCCACGCCGGTGGAGGCCGACAGACCCGGCATCACGCCGACGAAAATGCCAATGATGATGCCACCGGCGATGACCAGGGAGGGTTCCCACCAGGCGACGCCATCAATGCCAGCGCCCACCAGTGTCGCGAATCCCTCGGCCAGATTTTGCAGTACTTCCATGACGTCCTATCCGAAAATGCTGCCGGTTGGCAGGGGGAGGCCCAGAGTTTTGACGAATACAAACCAGCAGAACATCAGCATGCCCACACTGAGCAGGCCCACGGTCAGGTGTTTGCGGTAGCCCATGGCGTAGATGCCGCCGACCAGCAGGATCAGCATGGCGAGAAAAAATCCGATGATCGGCAACAGTGTCACGAACAGGGTCATCAGCACCGAGATGATCAACACCAGGCCGATCCGTCCCGTGGGGTTGTCCTGGGGCTTCCTGACTGCGCCAAGGTATTGGGCCAGGGAAAAGACGATCAGGACCAGCGCCCAGATGATCGGGATCGAAGCCGGCCCCACATTCTGGCCATCGTTGGGCGGGGGGAAGCTGAGGGCATAGAGCAGAAACAGCAGGGCAAAGGCCAGGGCAAAGGAGGCGATGCCAGCTTGTCCCGAAGCCCGCCGACCACCGGTTTTGACGACTAGCAGCAGGCCGCCCAGTACCAGGGGCACAAGCACCCAGCCGATCAAGCGTTTTTGCTTGGCGCGACTGTCCGGATCACCGGCGATGATGTTGGCCATCCGGAGATATTTTACGGAGTCGTGGCTGTCGCGGGCCACCAGTTCGGTGAACTCCTGCCGCTCGTAGAAAACGTTCTGGGCGGAGTTGAAGCTGACGAACTCTTGCCACTCCGGATCGTTGGACACCTTGTTGAGCAGGTCGGTCAGCCAGTTGGCGATCTCGTCCGGAGTCTCTTTGTGCACGGCAAATCCACGCCACATGATCTCGTTGGGCAGATCGCAATCCGACTCGATCAACGTGGGCACCTCAGGGTAGCGGACCAACCTTTGTTCGGCCGAAACTGCCGCGATGTTCAGGTCGGGGCGCCCGCGCACGTCTTCGGGGTTGCCCACATAAACCTGGCCGTGCCCGCCGAGCAGGGCGGCCACCGCTTCGCCGCCACCATCGTAGGGCAACCAGGTGGCGGTGATGCCGAGTTTGTCCCAGGTCTTGATGGCCATCAGATGATCGAGGCTGCCCACGCCGGGCCCCACCCAAATCTGCTTGCCTTCCTGGGCTTTGGCGTCCCGCACGATGTCTTCGATGGTCACGATATCGGTATTGCGGTTGGTGATCAGGGCTTCGGGCGCCTCAACCATACAGGCCAGGAACCGGTAATCGTCCATGTCGATCTTGCTGCGGGTGACCTTGATGGTGGAGATGAAGGTGGCCGGGAAGGCCAGCACGGTGTACCCGTCGGGTTTTTTGCCCAGGACCGCACGCATGGCCACGGCCCCCGAGCCGCCGTACCGGTTTTCGATGACCAGCGGCGATTTGGTGTAGTTTCGGGCCACCTTGGAAATCATCCGCGCCGTCAGGTCGATGGCGCCGCCCGGTTTGGCGTGCACGATGATCACGATGGGCTTGTCCGGGTATTCGGCCCGGGCCGGGCTCGTCCAGCCGCCCACCAACATCGCCAGCAATCCCAGACTCAATCCCAGTTGCCTAATCATGGGCATCATCCGTGTCCTTGGCTCCACTTTTTTCTCCGTACCGTTGCACCAGCGCCCGCGCGACGTTGGCGGAATAGCTGTTCATTTTCCGCAGGCAGTCCATGAGATCCAGATGGATCTCACTTGAGGTGACTGTCTCATGATTGTTCTCCCGCAGACGCTCAAAATGATGCTGCCGCAGGTCACCTTCAAGGGCTACGTACTTGGCCTGCTTCTTGGTCATGCGGACGGCCTTTTCCAGGCTGTCGTTGGTGAAGCTGTCGATACTGCGGGCGATCTGTTTGATCATCTTGATGTGGTAAGCACGAACTTCCGAGGCGCCGACAGCCGAGAACTGTGCGGCCTGGGCCGCTTTGGCCTGGGCCAGGGGGCGCAGTTCCTTGTCGACGATGTCGGCGATCTGTTCGTACTGCTTGGTGACATGCATCATGAGGTAGACTTCGTCGGTCTGGGCCTCGTTGAGCTCCTGCTTGCCGATGTCGATGAGGTAGGCGGATATCTGTTCGTCCAGGGAGTCGACCCGGTCTTCCATTTCGTGCAACTCATCCAGCTCGGACAGATCGCCGGTAAAGAAGGGCTCGATGGACTTGACGGCCATCTCTTTGACCAGCTCGCCCATTTTTATGATCTCAACCTTAGCCAGGTTCAGGGCCAGGGCTGGTGTGTTGAGCAGGGACGGCTCCAGGAACCGGGTGTCGTAACGCACCGTCTCGTCTTCGGGGCGATCAGGCAACATGCGCATGATCAGCTTTGCGAACAGGCCGGTGAAGGGCAGGAAAATCAGGGTCAGGCTGACATTGAAAATCGTGTGGGCGTTGGCAATCTGCCGCGGGATAAAACGGGCCAGAGCCGACTGGTCGTTTGTATCGATGATGCCACCGGGCGAGATGTTCTGCACGAATTTGGCCAGCATCGGGATGAAGGCAATGGCCGCCGCAACACCGATGATCTTGAACATGGTGTGGGCCAGGGCCACGCGCTTGGCTTCGCGGCCGGCGTTGATGCTGGCCAGGGCCGCGGTGACACAGGTGCCGATGTTGGCGCCAAAAATCAAGGGAATGCCGGCTTCCAGGGTCAGGAACCCCTGCTGGGCCAGGACGATGACGATGCCGGTGAAGGCGCTGCTGCTCTGAATCAGCGCCGTAAAGGCCGTGCCTACCAGGATACCGAAAATCGGATTTTCCAACTCGGTCAGCATGTTCAGGAACGGTGTGTAGGTGCGCAGGGGATGCATGGCGCTGCTCATCACGTGCATGCCGTAGAACAGCAGACCAAATCCCAGCAGCACATCACCGATGTTGCGCAGGTTGTCGCGCCGACTGAGCAATTTGAGTCCGAAGCCGACGGCAATCATCAACAGGGCGTAGTCGGTCAGCTTGAAAGCGATCAACTGGGCGGTGATGGTGGTGCCGATGTCGGCGCCGAGAATCACGCCAAGGGTCCGTGCAAAAGTGATCAACTGGGCCTGCACGAAACTGACGAGCATCACGGTGGTGGCGCTGGAACTCTGGATGACCATGGTCACGAACGCGCCCACCGCCACGCCCACAAAACGGTTGTGGGTCAAGGCGCCGAGAATCGAGCGCATCTTGCCCCCGGCCGAGCGCTGCATGGAGGAACTCATCATCTCCATGCCAAAAAGGAACAGGCCCAGGCCGCCCAGGAGGCCAAAAATCATGAACATGACCCAGGTGGGTTTGCGCACGGGCAACTGGTAGATGATCCGGGCCGCATCGCTGTCACTGCCGACAATGTGCGCCAGGATGGTGGCCGGCTTGTTCTTCTTGCCTGCGTGGTAGACCAACTCAGCGATGCCATCGCTGCCAGCGACCGCCGTGCCGAGAATTTTCTCCGTGGGAGAGACCTGGATGAAGCGGACTTCAAGGCCTGTCGGGCGTTGGTTTCCCGCCGGAACAACCTGGGCTGTCAGAGTCAGGTTTTGGTTGGTCAGTACGGTCATGCCATCGCCGGAGGCGACGCGACCTGCCCCGTCAATGGGATGGCGGAGCGAAAAGTCCTCGACCGAGGCAGCAAAAGCCATCGTGCCCATAAGTAACGAAGCGAAGAGGATCAAGGCGGTCGTTCGGGCGAACTTCATCCGAGGCCTTTCATTCATTGAATTGAGCGGACCCCCTGACCGTCTGCGGGAGCGTCCACCTATATCGAGGTGCCGATTGCAACCAGTATGCCAAGCAGGGGATGGATCGGCGATATTCGCAGATTTTTCCATGGTCTTGCAAGTAGTTTTATAGCTGCGCGTTACGGGAGAGTCGGCCGCGAGGGTCGACTGGCGCTGTTGTCGGTTGCAGCGGGAGAATGAAATTTCACCGATATACTGGCGAAATGTCGCCAACCACAACCGCCTGCTACGAGCGTTGGTCCAGTTTGCTGCGCAAGGTGCTGCGTGGCAATTCCAACAGTTTGGCAGCCGTTGAGATGTTGCCTTCGGCTGTGTCCAGGGCCCACTTCAAAAGTGAATCTTCGCACTGCTGCATGTACTGGCGGTATCCCTGGCCGGAGGCGTCGGCCGTCGGCAGGGCCGGCGACCCGGTCGGTTGTCCGGTCCGGATTTCACCATTGATGGGGCCGTCGAGCAGGTCGGCCACCGACACGCCCGGCAACGCGATCATGCGTTCGACAACATTACCCAGCTCCCGCACATTGCCGGGCCAGTCGTAGGCCATCATCACCTTGTACTGGGCCGAATCGATGGCAAACCGTTTCTTTCGGCCGAGGCGTTTGGCGAAGTGTTCGATCAGGGCGGGGATGTCTTCCTTGCGCTCGGCGAGGGTGGGTAGCCGCAGGGGAATCACATTGAGGCGATAGTAGAGGTCTTCCCGGAAGCGGCCCTCACTGGCCAGTGCCTTGAGGTCCTGTTTGGTGGCTGCGATCAGTCTGATGTCGATAGCCTGGGCGGCGCCACCACCGACCGGTTCGATCTCGCGTTCCTGAATCACCCGCAACAATTTGACCTGCGTGGCCATGGGCAAGTCGTCAATTTCGTCGATGAAGAGGCTGCCGCCGCGAGCTCGCTGGAAATATCCGGTGTGGTCGCGGTCGGCTCCCGTGAAGGCTCCCTTGCGGTGACCAAAGAGTTCGCTTTCGACCAGGGTTTCGGGAATGGCGGAACAATTGACGGCTACGAAAGGGCCTTTGTGGCGTGCACTGCGGGAGTGGACGGCGCGCGCGACCAACTCCTTGCCGGTGCCGCTCGGTCCCTGCACCAGCACATTGGCCTCGCCGGGGGCGACCGCATCGATGGTTTCGTTCAGCTTCACCATGCAGGGCGAGGTGCCGACGATGCGATCTTCGTCCGAAACGGCGATGCGGCGGCGCAATTCGGTATTTTCCTGCTCCACATCGTGCAAACGGGTCAGATTGCGCACCCGGGCCAGGATTTCGTCGGTCTGGAAGGGCTTGGTGATGTAATCGTATGCCCCACGACGCAGCGCTTCGACGGCGGTTTCGGCCGAGGCGTAGGCGGTCATGATGATGACATGGGGTGCGGGGTCCTGGGACTTGGCGCATTTAAGCCGGGCAAGTCCATCGGGGAGCGGCAGGTACAGGTCGGTGATTATCAGATCGTATTTGTCAGC
>DAOVTU010000543.1 GCA_030632925.1 Candidatus Krumholzibacteriia bacterium
CGTTCGCCCACGCCGCCGCAGCCGTTGGGCACTTCGTGGAAACCGCCGGCTGCGGCCTGGGCCTTGTCGCGCAGGCAGAATTCGCAGTGGTCCGTAGACAGGAAATCCAGGTCGCCCTTGCCCAGTGCCGCCAACAGTTTGGGCCCGTTTTCGGCCGGTCGCAAGGGTGGCGAGCAGATGGCGCCCAAAGCCGCCTCGTGGCCCGCTTCGTACAGGCTGTCGTCGGCGAACAGGTGGTGCAGGCAGACTTCACCGTTGAGCAGGGGTGCGTTGGTGCTTTGGCGGGCCTTGCGCAACAAATCCACCGAAGCATCCAGGCTCATGTGCACCACGGTCAGTGGGCAGCCGGTTTCGTTGGCCATGGCCAGCACTTCATCCACGGCCTTGATTTCCGATTCGGCCGGATGGGCCAGAGGATGCCAGTTGGCGCCGGTGCGTCCGGTGTTGAGCAGAAGTTCTTCGGCCTGGGCGTTCATCTCGCCGTCTTCGGCATGGACCAGCAACCGGCCACCGGCGGCACGCACGGCTTTCATCAGGGTCTTCATCTGTTCGGGCACGAGCATGAGGCGGCCCTTGTAGGCCAAGAAGCCTTTGTAGGTGGGCAGGCCCTCTGACAGCAACTGGGGGATCTCGGCCAGGCGTTCATCCGATGTGTCGGTCACCGTGACGTGCAGGCCGTAGTCGCACAGGGTGTGGCCGTCGCCGAGGGCGCGCCAGCGGGCCACAGCCGCTGCCAACGGTTCGCCCACTGAGGGATTGGCAAAATCGATGACCGTGGTGGTGCCGCCGAGCAGGGCGGCGGCCGAACTGTCGGCCCAGCTCAGGCTCTTGAGGCCATTGCCCAGGGGCATGCCGAAGTGGGTGTGCACATCGACGGCGCCGGGCATGACCCAGCGGTCGGTGGCGTCGACCACTTCACCGTCTTTTTTAAGATCGGTGCCCACGGCGGTGATGAGGCCGTTGGTGACAAGCACATCGGCCCGCGTGGGGCCGGCTTTGGTGAGGATGTGACCGCCCTGTATGAGCATGGAAAACCTGACGGTTGGAATGATAGTGGCTAACTGGGCCTCAGGTTAACACAGGAACGCAGGACAGGCACCTTTCGCCATGGCGGGGAAGCTCAATAGGTGAATACGGCCCAAAATGTGGAGTCGCTGTCGGCGGCGGGATTGCCGCCCAGTTGGCTGGTCGTGCAACGCCATTGAGGATGCGCGGCCAGAAAGGTGTCGCGCACGGCTTCGTTTTCAGCCACCAGCCACGAGCACGTGGCGTAGATGAGGTGCCCACCCGGGCGCACTGCCTGGGACGTGAGGGCCAGCAGGTGGCTTTGCACGTCGGTCCATTTGGTCAGGTTCTGGCCGTCGAAACGCAAGCGGCCGTCCACGTTGCGGCGCCAGGTGCCGGCACCGGAGCAGGGGGCGTCGACCAGGACACGGTCAAACCCGCCCTGTGCGTTCACTTCAGCGCCGAAGTCGGGAATCTGTTGCCCATCCCACAAACTGGCCTGGATGGTGGCCAGATGGGCGCGTTTGGCGCGCTTGCGCAGGTCGTTCAGTTTGCTGTCGTGCAGGTCGGTGGCGTAGACGGTGCCTCGGCCATCCAGTGCTGCGGCCAACTGCAGGCTTTTGCCACCGGCGCCTGCGCACGAGTCCCAAATCAGATCGCCGGGTTGGGCGTTTACGGCTTCGCCGATGCCCTGGCTGGCCAGATCCTGCACATCAAAAGTGCCCGCGCGGTAGGCGGCCAGTTCGTAGACGCCGCTTTCGCCGCGCACCTGCAGGGCCGAGCCGGCAGCTTCACAGGTGAAGTCGGCGGCCGATAATTCTTCGCGCAGGCTGGGCTCGCCACTCTTGTCCAGGACGCGCAACCACACCGGCGGGCGCAGGGCGTGCCGGTCGAGGAAGTCGAGAGTTTTTGGGGACGGCCACTGCGAGGTTTTGGCACGTTCGGTCAACAGTGGCGCCAAGCCAGCAGGCAAGCCGGCCCATACCGCGCGCAACAACAATGAGTCGCTGGCAGCCGCTTCGTCCCGCACAGTGCGCCAGACTTCAGTGGCGTGGGGGCCTGGCGGCGCAATGGCGGGCAGTTCGGCGCCGGTCAAACGCTTGCGCATGAAGGTCCAGAAAAACACGATGGGAGCGGGCATGCGGCTCAGGCGGCGCCACGCTTCGGGGCCGGCCATAGGCGTGCCCAGGGTCAGGCGGTCCACGGCCGTCGTGCCGTCAAGCCAGCCATCGCGGCGCCAGCCTTCGCAAAACACGGTCAACGCGCCGAAACGCAAAATGTCGGTGAGGATATCGCCGATCCAGAGGCGGTCGCGGCGGCTCATGCCTTCGAGCTTACCGAGTTCGCGGGCCAGGAAGCGGTCGATGGCGGGGGGCTGTTTTTCGGCGGCCATCTTGTGCCACAGTTTTACGAGCGTGTTCTGCAGCACGCCTTGAGAGCGGGCAGATCCGGAGCGGGGGTGGTTGCGTGCGGATCTGCCCAATTTTGAAGACCTTCGCGGTGGTTTACTTGAAGACGACCTGCGGCTTGAGCGATACGAAAATGCACAGGAATTCGTCGATCTCATTCTGACCGTATTCCATTTCCTTCATCGCTGCAACAATATCGCCGCCGGCAGCCAAAAAGTCAGCATCCGTCAGCTTCATGTGGGCGTGGGCCGCGGGCATGGATTCACCAGTGTACTCGCCACCACCGCCGGTGCCAACCGAGACGAACTCCACAAGGTGCTCGACCAGCATGTCGTCGTCAACGCCATCCATGAAGTGCTTGATGGGCTCGTTGACCCGGTGCCGGGCCGCGACGTTGTAGAACAACTTGGAGACTTGTTCGGCACCGCCCAGACGCTCCCACAGGGGTTTTTCGGCGTGGCGGTCTGTACGGGCCTTGGCACTGTCGTTGCACATGGTTTGCAAGCCGGTGATCTGCTGATCAACCGTGGGGACATCTTCGGCCAGGGCGGGCACGGACATCATGACCAGCAGGCCGGTGATGATGATCAATTTCTGAAATTGCGTAAACATTCTGAGACTCCTCGAACGGGGTGGATTTGAAACTCAGTCACAGTATTGGGCAAGTGCTTCGCTCTTGCATGAGATTCTGATGAGAACCTGATGCGAATGTGAAGACCGGTTATTCACCGCACCACCGGTACCCGAA
>DAOVTU010000326.1 GCA_030632925.1 Candidatus Krumholzibacteriia bacterium
CGGTTAGGCCCAGGTCCCAACCCAATTTCACGTATGCCACTTCGGGCAACATGTTGGCCGCCGGGATGACGCCCTTGCCCATCAGCTCGCGCCCGGTTTCGTAGACGTACATCTGCACATAACCCCACAGGGTCTGCACGGTCATGTAGACGTGCACGCCGGCTTGCCGCGCCCGATCCAAAGCGGGGTAGAGCGGTTTGTTGACGTGGCCGAGGCACGTGCCAGCACTGCCCAACCCCTCGCATCCACTGTCGACCAGTGAATCGATGATGTCCGGTTTCATGTTGGGGTAGTAGTAGACCAGGCTGACGCGGTCGTCAAAGACGGCGTTCAGTTTGATTTGGTTGTCGTCGCGGCGCTCGTTGTAGTCGTGGCGGAAGGGGGCCACGCCGTTTTCGTCGATCTTGCCGAGGGGGATGTCACTCAGGGTGCGGAAAGTGGATCGGTAACTGGAGTGCATTTTGCGCACGCGGGTGCCGCGGTGCAGCAGTCCATAGTCATCGCTGGTGGGGCCAAACATGCAGACCATGACCTCGGCGATGTCGCTGGTGGCAGCGGTGCGTGTGGCGTTGATCAAGTTGATGGCCGCGTCGCTGCTAGGGCGGTCACTGGACCTTTGGCTGCCGACCATGACGATGGGCACGGGCGAGTCCTGGAGCATGAAACTCAAGGCCGCCGCGGTGTGGTGCATGGTGTCGGTGCCGTGGCCTACGACAATTCCGGCCACGCCCTTTTCGATCTCGGCGGCGATGGCGCGGGCGGTGCCCATCCATTCTTCCGGGCCCATGTTTTCGCTGAACACGCCGTACAGCTTTTCGGTTTCCATGTTGCAGATGTCGGCCAGTTCAGGCACCGAGCCATACAGTTCGCCGGGGCTGAAAGCAGGGATTACGGCGCCGGTGCGGTAGTCCAGGCGGCTGGCAATGGTGCCGCCGGTGCCGAACAGTTTAACCCGTGGCTTTTTGGGGTCGAAGGGGAAGGCCTTCTCGGGAATCTGGTAGTTGGCTTCCTTGCGACCGTTGACGGTGATGCTTTCGACCGTGTTCCAGCGCACGCCGATGTTGTAGCCGGTGTCGAGCTTGAGCACGATGTGGTCGGCGTCGGCGGTTTCGCTGCGGGGCAAAATCAGGCCGGTGAAATCGCCACCGGTGGTGTGCAATACCACCTGGCTCCAGACCGGCGCGGACTGTTTTTGCAGCAGGTCCAGGGTGGGAGAGCGGTAGCCTTTGAAGTCTTCTTTGTAGTCACTCATTTGGCATCCTCCCGAATCCAAGTCCGCACCAGGCGTCCGGCCACCTGGCCGCGCAGAGTGGGCATGATGTGGCCCATGATGAAGTCTTCGCGTTGGTGCTGGACGTCCGGAAGATCGGGCGGCAGGGCGGCTCGGGCCGTGTTGTAGGCGGCGCGGGCTTCGTTGTCGTCCAACTTCTTCAGGGCTTTCTCTTCCGCATGCCAAACACCCTCGGGCAGGATGGTGCCCGCCTGGATGCTGGCCAGTGTCTCTTTCCACCACGGTTCGGCCGCGCCCAGGCTGGCCGGACGGGGGCACGAACGATCGAGCAGCAACGAGGCCAGTTGGTGAGGCGTGATTTTTGATTTGTCACCCAGTTCAGCAGCCAGGGTCTGGAACAGGTCCCAGGCCCGGTGGCGGCCCATGCGTTCGGCCAGGTCGGCGCCCACGCCCATTTCGCGCAATTCGGCTTCGCGTTCCCAGGGCCGTGAGCCCAGGCTTTCGCGGATGCCCGTCACCCGCTCGTCTTCCAGCCGGATGGGCGGCAAGTCTGTGTCGGGGTACATGCGGTCGGCCCCGGGCAGCACACGTTCAAAGCCGTTGGTGCCGTCGTCCAGCGCCTGGCGGGTTTCTTCGGGCACACCCAAAGTGGCCTCGCGGGCACGGATGGCGACTTCCTTGATCGCAGTAAGAGTGTCCTGCTGGCGGCCCCAGACCAGGATCACCGGCACATCCGGCTCCACGCCGCAGGCCTTGCCCACGCGGTCCCATTCGCCGCTGCTCAAGGTGGGCAACTCCTGGGTGGAGAGGGCCAGGTTGGGCAGGTCGTCAATGCAGGCGATGACGCGGATGCGGTCGCTGAATTCCTTGAGGAAACTGGTGCGCGGCTGGGTCGGCACCTGCAGCAGTCCCTGGAAACCGGGCAGGGCGATGGCCATGACGGTGGCGCCTTTATCAACGGCCTTGCGGATGAACTTGCAATTGGTGCCGCGCACGATGGCGGTCACGTCGAAGCCGGTGTCGTCGATGCTTTCGGCGGTGACGCCGCGACGGCCCAGTTCGCCCTGGATTCCTACGAGGGAGCGTTGGCGCAATGCTTCGTTGTGGGTCAAGCGGGGCACGGCGCGCAAGCTGGAAACACCTTTGATTTCAATGCGCGTCCCACCGGTGACTGAGACATTCACATCCTGACGTCCAGCGCCGCTGCCGGTGCGCACCAGGCCGCTGGCCCGGGCCATGTGGCGGATGATCTGGCCAACCTGCATGGATTCCTGGGGTGTTTTCATGTCCGGGTCAGTGACTGTTTCGATCAGCGGCATGCCCAGGCGGTCGGTGCGGTAGATGCGCTCGTGGCCCTTGTCACTGACTTCGCGGCAGCTGTCTTCTTCGATGCTGAGGGCCCGGATGTGGATCATGCGGTCGCCAAAGGGAATGTCGCCGTCGGTGCCGATGATGGCGGTGCGCTGGAAGCCGGTGGGGATGCTGCCGTCGAGGTACTGCTTGCGGGTGATGTGCACTTCACCCACCACGTTCAGGTCCAGCAGCATTGAGATGGCGATGGCGTGGTCGAGGGCTGTGTCGTCGATTTCGAAGGGCGGCGCGTCGTCCATCTCGTAGGTGCAGACGGTGTCCTTGTTCAGCAGGTAGGTGATGTTTTTCTTCGTTTTGAATTCCATCAGGGCGGTGCCGTCGTATTCGCCCATTTCTGACAGGGTGGGGCGCATGTGGCGCAGGATCTCGGCGTCGTGGTGGTTCTTGTTGTACTGGCCGGCCGGGCAGCGGCAGAAGAGTTTGCGGTCAGTCAGCAGCTGTTGGTGGACCTCAAGGCCGCACATGAAACCCAGCTCGGCGTAGTCGTCGGCAGTCAGGGAACCGAACAACGGCAGGGGCTGCAGCAGCCAGGGATCGGTGATGGCGTAGCGGGTGTCCATGGAACGCTGGTCCTCTGAAAATGTGTGGTCGACCGGGCCACCGAACGGCTTGTGGCCGCCCCCAAGATAGAAACCGGGCCCCCAAACCTCCAGATATTGTTGAGCGCCACCCTTTTGGGATGATTACCGAAACAGTCCCTTTTGAGGTTGACGATATTTAACAATCAAACTATTGTAGGTTGACAATAGTGTAACAGCTTCGCGGGCCACTTTGGCTGTATGGTTAATTAAATAACAGCGTGGCTGGTTCAATAACAGTGTGGAGATGCCTTGGCTAAGAAGAACCGTAAAACCTGTGATGTGCCGGATGCAACGATTCACCGCCTTCCCCTGTATCTGGAGAAGCTGAAGATGCTGCAGGCCATCGGTGTGGAGGACGTTTCGAGCCGCCAGTTGGCCGAGTCGCTGGATATCAAGGCCAGTCAGTTGCGTCATGATTTTCATTATTTCGGGGGCTTCAGCCGTCCTGGCCGCCCCTATCAGGTGACCAAGTTGGTGCCGGCCCTGGAGAAGATCATCGGCATTTCGGTGCCCCAGCCGACGGCCATCATTGGCGCCGGCCATCTGGGACAGGCGTTGGCCAACTACCAGAACCTGGATCTGCAGGGTTTTCCGGTCAAAGGCATTTTTGATACGAACCCCAAATTGATTGGCCTGGAGATGCGTGGCCAGCCCGTCCAGGACATGGATGACCTGGAGGCCGTGATCCAGCGCGAAGGCATCAAGATTGCCATCCTGACGGTGCCGGCAACCCAGGCCCAGGTCGTGGCCGACCGGCTGGTCGCCGCAGGCGTCATTGGAATCTTCAATTTTGCACCGACGGATTTGAAAGTGCCCGAAGGGGTGGCGGTGCGCAACGAGCGCCTGGCCGTGGGCATCATGTCGCTGAGTTTCAAGGTCAAGTGCATCCTGCAGGCGCAGGAGGGCGAGGACGCCCAGGCCGAGGAACTCTAGCAGGCTGTTTGAAAAACGAAGGGCCGGACCTGATGAGGTCCGGCCCTTTTTTTTGCCTGCCAGAGTTGCCTCTAAAGTTGCCTCTAAAGTTGGAAGAGGTACTGCAGCTTCATGAAATAGGTGCGGTCCATGAGGCGCCATTGCTCGTCCTGCAGTTGTGGATCGAGTTCGAATTCCGCGTAGTTGCGGGTCGAGCCGATGTAGAAAATGGAGAACGGGTTCAGGCGCCAGGTCAGCAGGGGGTCGGCGTCCCAGCTGCGGGCAAAGTCGTTGTACTGCAGCACCAGGCGCACGGACCATTCGCGGGACAGTTGCAGGTTGAAGCGCGAGCGGGCGACGTAGCCCGAGAAGAGGCGCTCGCCGTTGCTCACATCGTCGCTTCGGATGTAGCTGACGCTGTTTTCCCAAAGAAAACGGCTGACCGGTTTGAGATTCAGGAACCCGCCGTAGTTGGTTTCGGCGCCCATGACCAGGTCCCGCCGGGCAATGCGGTGGCCGAAGGAATAATTCAGGCCGCCATTGATGACC
>DAOVTU010000153.1 GCA_030632925.1 Candidatus Krumholzibacteriia bacterium
AAGGCGATCGATGAAGTCATGGCCATGGAATACCACCAGTGGATGAGCCGTCCGACCGCGGACATCAAGGCCGATATCAAATCGGGCAAGATGGCCGAGGTGTACGAAGACATGTACCAGGTCAACACCAAGTAAGGGGCTGAGCGATGAAGCGATTCCAGCTCTTCATCCGCGGTATTTCGACCAACTGGACAGGAACGATGGGGGTCGCTCTGACGACCTCCGCGTTCATCCTGTTCGTGTTTTTCGAGTTGCTGCAGATTGCGGGAATCCTGACCAATTCCTATGTGGGTCTGATCAGTTACATGGCCTTGCCGGCCATCTTCCTGTTCGGCTTGATTTTGGTTCCCATCGGCTGGTGGCAGTTCCGCCGGGCGACAGGACGATCAACTTCGGAATTGCTCACCCAGAGATTCCCGGACGATATGACCAAGGCCAAGCGCATCGGTTCGTCCCTGATGGCAACGATCGCCCTGCTGACCCTGGTGAACATCCTGTTCATCGGTATTGGTGGCGCGCGTATGTTGCACTTCATGGACACACCCGAATTTTGTGGCACGGCCTGCCACTCGGTGATGGAACCCGAGTGGGTCGCGTACCAGAACTCACCCCATGCTCACGTCGCGTGTGTGGAATGCCATGTCGGGGAGGGCGCCGGCGCCCTACTCAACGCCAAGCTGAATGGCTTGTGGCAGGTCATTTCGGTCACCATGGACCTTTACGAACGTCCGATTCCCACCCCGGTGCACCAGTTGCGTCCGGCCCGGGAAACGTGCGAAAAGTGCCATTGGCCTGACAAATTCTACGGCGACCGGATCAAGACCTATGCCAAGTTCGCCATGGATGAGGAGTCCACTCCCAGCCATACGACCCTGGCGCTGAAGGTCGGCTCCGGCCAGGACGAAGGCACCATTCATTGGCATGTCTCGGAGTCCAATACGGTCACTTACCAGACCGCGGACGAACAGCGCATGCAGATGGAATGGGTCGAAGTCCAAAAGGGCGACGAGGTTCACCGGTACACCAACCGGAAGCCTTTCCCGAAAAACACCGACGCCGAGGGCCACGCAAGTGAGTCCCCTGAGGCTCGCAGCATGGATTGTGTCGACTGCCACAACCGGGCGACGCACATCTATCAGGATCCCGAGGCTGCCGTGAACAAGGCCCTGGACGACGGCCGCATCAACCGGGACCTGCCCTTCGCCAAGAAGGTCGCCCTGGGCGCCTTGTTGGGGAACTACGGGACCGACAAGGATGCGGCACTGCAGCTCATCGAAGATGGTGTGCGTGGGCACTACATGCGCGGTGACGCCGATCTCAACAAGAGTGTCACCGGGCTGCTCCCGGACATCGACGACATGGTCGACGCGGTGCAGGAGATCTACTACCAGAACATCTTCCCGATCATGAACGTGGGTTGGAATGCGTATCCCTCCCACCTCGGGCACGAAGGCCAGGCGGGCTGTTTCCGCTGCCACAATGCCGACATGGTTGACGAAGTTGGTCAGGCGATCCCCTACGACTGCACGCTGTGCCATTCCATCCTCGCGATGGACAGCGACAGCCAGTTCCAGTTCCTGTTGCCATTGCAAAGGGAAGATCCGGACCGCAAGATGCACCAGTATCTGCGCGACGAATTCCTGGGCCAACCGGGACCTGGTTTGCCGGCTGAGACAGATGAAGCATTGCCTGGTCAATAGCCAAGGCAAGCTCATGGCTGATGAAGGAGGCAACCGAAGGGTTGCCTCCTTTCTTTTTGTAACGGATATTCAACGCACCCTTGGATGGTCCGGTCAGTGAGAATTCAACCCCGAGGTTGCAGCGTGCCCAGATTTCCCAATTTTGTCCTGTTGAGCCTGTTGATCATCATCAGCGGCGGTTTGAGCATCGGACCGGCAATGGCCAGCGAGGGGCCTCCCGACGAGATCCCCCACCCCGCTCGCCAGCCGAAGCCAGTGGCAGATGTGCCACTCAGCGAAGCGCTGCGCCTGCTGCCCGCCAAGCGTCTGATTGAACTGACCCTGCCCGAAGGCCAGTTTGCCCGGGGCTACGCCGTGCAGGTTAGCAACGACACCCTGCACCTGCGGCGGGACAAACACGAACTGGCCCCGGTCACGCCATACCCGCTGGCGGAAATTCTGCGGGTCCGGGAATGGCGAACCAACACTTCGCGCGGCGCCGGCACGGGGGCCATCTCGGGAGCCATCGTAATCGGGGGATTTGGAACCCTCGTCGGCCTGGCTATCGCCAGTTGGGATGCCGACAACAATGACGACTATGTCGCACCGGTCATCGCCACGACATTGTTGGGCGCCGGGGTGGGTGCCTTTGCCGGAGGCGTGCTTGGGGCGGGCATGGGTTCGCTGATCAGTTCCTGGCAACCGGTCTGGCCCGGAAGCGAAACCCCGCGTGCGCCACAACTGCCGGATGAACCAGTCTACTCTCACAATACGCGCGTGAACCTTTTTGCCGGCGGGGGCCGCACCCTGTTGCCCGAATATGAAGTCACCAGCCTCGTGGGCCGCGTCAGCCTGCACAAGACTCTGGGCCAACGGGTCAGCCTGGGCCCGACCATCGGCTACCACAACTTCGGCGGGCACGAAGTTCTGTTCACCAGCGAGTCCATAGAAGTGCGCTCGCGAGACGACATCTTGATGATGGCCCTGACGGGCAAGGTCCGTGGCGCCCGGTCGGGCTTTGCCCCCTACGCCACCGCGGGTGCCGGCTGGTTCCTGGGCAATGAAGCGTTCATCGGCGGCCACCTCGGCGGCGGCCTGCACTGGCAAACTCACGGTTCGACCGACCTGGAACTGGACATCCGCTACCACTTCAATTTTTCCAGGGTGGATTCCGATCAGATCGACCGGTTTTGGACGGTGGGCCTCAATTTCGGATTTGGTATTTGAATCCTGCGCCCGGTTGACTACCATGGACAAAACGGTTCCTGATTGGTCCCTGAGGAGAAGCGATGTCCCACCGGAAACACCTGCCTTTCACTGGCTTACCGGAGTTGACGCCGGCACAAAGACTTGACGCCGCCCGCGCTTTCCGCGACCGCGTCGCCACCCGGCGCACCATTCGCGAATTTTCAGACGAGGCCATCGACGCTGAAGTGATCCGCGCCTGTATCGAGGCCGCCGGACAGGCTCCCAGTGGCGCCAACATGCAACCCTGGCATTTCGAGGTCATCGGCGACCCGGATCTCAAGCGCCAGATTCGCCTGGCCGCCGAAGAAGAAGAACGCGAGTTCTATCAGGGCCGCGCCTCGGACGAATGGCTTGAAGCCCTCGCTCCCCTGGGCACCGACGAAGACAAGCCCTTCCTGGAAACCGCACCGTGGCTGATCGTCATCTTCGAACAACGCCACGGCCTGGACGCCGACGGTGAAAAAATCCGCTACTACTACACCAAAGAATCGGTGGGTCTGGCCGCCGGCTTTCTCATCGCCGGCCTGCACGAAGCCGGCCTGGCCACGCTGACACACACGCCGAGCCCCATGAATTTTCTGAACCGTATTCTGGAACGGCCCTCCCACGAGAAGCCCTTCCTGTTGCTGGTGGCCGGACACCCCGCGGCTGATGCCACGGTCCCGGACATCACGCGCAAACACCCTGCCGAATACATCAAGTTTCGAACTGCCGAGGATGGATCATGAGCAATCCCGATCTGAAGCCCTCTGACCTGACACCGACCCTCATCACCCGTCATTTTAATCCCGCCTGGTTTGCGGCGGTCATGGGCACGGCCGTGCTGCCCCTGGCCCTGGCCTTCACCGGCGCGGATTGGACCGACTGGGCGGCCCGCATCATGATCCCCCTGGCCACCTTGATGTTCCTGGCCAGCCTATTGCCCTGGGCGCTGAAAATGGTGATGCATCCGGCGGACTCGGCCAAGGATTTCAACCATCCCGTGGCCTCCAGTTTCCTGCCCACCATGCCCATCGCGCTGTTGATCATCTGCCTGGACCTGCTCAAGTTCGGCCATTTATTTTTTAGCCCCGAGACGGCCCACAGCCTGGCCTACGCCCTGTGGGTGGCCGGCTCATTTGGCATCTATGTCCTGGGATTTCTCGTGATCATGCATGTCTTCCGGCACGACGGCATCGAAGTGGGGCACGCCAACTTTGGCTGGTTCATTCCACCGGTGAGCAAGCTGCTGATTCCCGTGGCCGGATTCGAACTGGCCGGATTGTTTCCCCAGCACCACGACCTGCTGGTCGGGCTCTCGATCGCCAGTCTGGGTGTGGGCTTTTTCCTGTTCCTCTTTGTCGGCTCGGCGGTGTATCACCGCTACCTGTTCAAAGGGTTGCCTGCAGAGAAATTCGCGGCCACTTTCTTTATCGGCATCGCGCCGCCCGCCATCATTTCAGTAGCCTTGTTCAAGCTCATGCATCTGGTCGCCCACCACGATGTGATGGGCTTGACCACTGCCAATTTTGCACCGCTGGCCAAATTCCTCATCGTCATGCACTGGGGCCTGGCTGCCTGGTGGTTTGTCATGGCGCTAATTATGATTGCCTACTACAAGTTCAAACGCAGCCTGCCTTTTGCCCTCAGTTGGTGGGCCTTCACTTTCCCCAGCGGCGCCATGGCCATCTGCAGCGGCATCGCCTGGCAGGTGAGCCAGATTGCTTTCATCAGGGTGTTCTACAGCGGGGTGGTTTTCTTCCTGTTGGTCGTCTGGCTGGTGGTTTTTGGGATCACCCTGAAGGGCGTCATCAGCCGAAAACTGTTCATGCCTTCACATTAGAGGGTAATTCCACAGCGAGGTTGTCTGGTTGCGCCTTGGCCTGTATACTCATTTGGCTTATGGTACCTATCACCCCTGATGAGATACTGTGAGACGGCTGGGGAGCGGCCTGCGTTAGCCGCTTCCCAGGTCCAGTAAGCAATAAAAACGCTCCCGTTGATCGGGAGCGTTTTTTATTGTCTTTAATTGTAGCCTGCAGGCTGACTCGGATTCAAAAACTAGCCGGCAAACTGCTCACTGATGATACCGTCGGCTGCAGCCAGGGCCTTATCCAGTCCCGCCGCATCCGGCATGCCAGCCTGGGCCATGTTCGGCCGTCCGCCACCCCGGCCGCCACCGGCGGCGGCAATGGCTTTGACCAGGTTGCCCGCGTGCAGGGCCTTGCTGTCCACCAGGTCCGAAGTGATGGTCACCAACAGGGTCGACTTGCCATCCATCTCCGCCGTCAGCACGACCACCGCCTGGCTGCCCAACTTGTCGCGCACATGGTCGCCCAGTTGCATGAAGGCCGCTTTGTCGTCGGCCTCCACGTGGGCCGAAATCACTTTCAGGCCCGACACATCCCGCGGCGTATCAAGGGCGCTGCTGAGCGAGGCCCGGGCAGCGTCCTGCTGCAGCTTGGCCAATTCGCGGCGCAGTTCGTCGCGCTCGTTGATCACCGCCTGAGTTTGTTCGGCGACCGAGCCTGCACTCTGACGCATCAGGGATTGCAACTCGCGCACCTGCTCACGCTCGGTACGGGCCAGGGCTGCAGCTTCCGAGCCGGTCACCGCTTCGATGCGGCGCACGCCGGCCGAAACGCTGCCTTCGCTCAGGATGCGGAACGGGCCAAGGTCGCCGGTGCGGAAGGCATGGGTGCCACCGCACAATTCGACCGAGTAGACCGGGCCGTAGTCATCCTGCTGGCGGGCCGAAACAAGGTGACCACCGTGAATCTGTACCACGCGCACTTTGTCGCCATATTTTTCACCAAACAGGGCCATGGCCCCGCGAGACTTGGCCTCATCGATACTCACGTCCGCCTCAGTCAAGACAGCACGGTTGGTGGCGATCGCATCGGCCACCATCTGCTCCACCTGGTCAAACTGCTCCTGGGACAGAGCCTGGTCGTGGCGGAAATCGAACCGCAAACGGCCCGACTCGACCACACTGCCGGCCTGCTCCACATGATCACCGAGCACACTGCGCAGGGCGGCGTGCAACAGGTGAGTGGCGGTGTGGTTGCGCATCACGCCGGCGCGGTTGACGGCGTCGACCTGTAATTGAACCAACGCATCGCCCCGGAACATCTCCACCATCTCGTCGACTGAACCATGCACCACACAAACGGCACCCTCAGCAGCCGCCTGGGTATCCAGAACCTTCAGGAACTGGTCCGAAGCCGCATGGCCTATTGACCCGATGTCGCCCATCTGGCCACCGGATTCGGCGTAAAACGGAGTCTTTTCAAACAGGATGTGGACAATATCCCGGCCGTCGTCATCCTGGCCCGCCGAACGCACGGCCACCACGCGGGCTTCGTTGTACAGGCGTTCGTAGCCCTCGAACACCGATTTGAAGCCGCCGAGGTCCAGACCTTTGGAAATCGGCTGCCAGGGCGTGATCCCGGCCATGAATTTGTTTTCGCGGCGGCTCTGCACTTTCTGCTTCTCCATGCAGGCCTTGAAACCGGCCATGTCAACGGTGAAGCCGTCCTCTTCAGCCACGACACCGGTCAGGTCAACCGGAAAGCCAAACGTATCGTGCAGCTTGAAGGCCTCTTCGCCAGTCAGCTCGGTGCGCCCTTCGGCCACCATCCCGGCCTTGAAACCTGCGTAAACCTGCAGCCCCGAATCCAGGGTGCGCAGGAAGCGTTCTTCTTCTTTGCGGATCACATCCAGGATGCGCTCCCGGCGTTCGCCCAATTCGGGGTAGGCCGCGCTCATCTCGTCGATAACCAGCTCGCTGATGCGGTACAGGAACGGCTCTTCGACACCCAACAGGTGCCCGTGCCGCACGGCCCGCCGCAGAATGCGCCGCACCACATAACCACTGTCGCTGCTGCTGGGAATCGCGCCCTCGGCCACAGTGTCGGCCACGGCCCTGGCGTGGTCGGCAATGCCCCGCATACTGATGCGGTCTTCGCCTTCGGG
>DAOVTU010000220.1 GCA_030632925.1 Candidatus Krumholzibacteriia bacterium
CCCACGACCCACGAAAGGGCCGGGTCCCAGGTGAAGAATTCTGCGGCCTCGGTCAACATGCCCGGCAGGGGTTTGCGGCAGTCGCACTCCTGGCCAGGAGCATGAGGGCAGTAGAAAAAGCCATCAAAACGGGCACCTTCAGCCGCCAGGTCCTTTTCGACTTTTCTCATGACGGCCTCAAAATCCGACTGTTCAAAATAGCCTCGTCCCAGACCGGACTGATTCGAAACGCCGATCAACAGAAAGCCCGCTTCCCGTGCGCGCACCATGGCCTTCGCCACGCCGGGCAGCAACTGCACACCGGTCGGATCAGCCAAGTAGTCTTTGTCGCCGATGACCACTCCGCCGCGGTCCAGGAACAGCGCCGGATGGACCGGCGAACGCGTTGTTCTCCTGGGTGTGTTCCAATTTGCCATCAGACCACCTCGTCTTCGGCTGGAGTGTTGGCCAGCAATTGCCGGACTCTGGCCAGGACCGTTGTCGCCGGAATGTCATCCAGGCAGAACCTTTTCTGATTGCAGTTTTTGCGATAACAAGGGCGGCAGGCAAAGCCTTCGGCCACAACCGCAGCGGTGCGCTTGCCCAACGGATGGGTCCAGTCAGGGTTCGATGAACCGAACACGCCGACGACAGGCAAATCCATGGCACCGGCCAAGTGCATCAAGCCACTGTCGTTGCCCACAAATGCCGTTGCCGATTTCATGATTTGCATCACCTGGCGCAAGTCCGTCCGACCGGTCAAGTCCACTACCTCGCCGGTGTTCTCCATGGCATCGGTCCAGGTCAGGTTCGAAGCACTTTTCATAGCTGCCACAAAATCCGTTGTGTGGGCATCTCCCAGCAGCACCACACGGGCACCCTCTTGCCCGGCGGCCAACTCCACGAATTCTCCCATGCGCGAACGGGGCCAGGTTTTGGCTTCGCCGTAGGTGGTGCCGGGGGCAACAACCCACAGGGGGCACCCGTCCAGGCCTTCGCCGATCTTGTTCGGTGCAGCTTCGGACGCTGACAACGAAGGCAGAGGCAGGTCTTCAGCCGGCAATGTTGGTGCCGGGATGTCGAGGCTTTCCAGGAGCGTCAGCCCCAATTCCAGCATCTCAAAACTGTAGTGGCGACTACCGCGAGGCCCACGGGCCAAGCCAGGTTTGAGCAACAAACCACGGCCATCAGTGGCGTGACCAATCCGCAAGGGAATTCCGGCCAAGGCGGCGGCCAATCCCGCTCGCAGACTTGGCGGGCACAGCACCACTGCGTCAAAATTTCCCTGCTTCATCATTTGGGCCTGGGCCCAGATTCCGGACAGTCCCCCATGTTTCCCTTCGCGCTCGATGAGCAATACGTCGGACACACGAGAATCTTCTTCGAACAGCACGGCCCACGGGCGGCGCACCGCCAGATGCAAAGTCGGGCGCTCCGCATCCGGCACAGCTTGAAAGGCGGTGGCGAGAAAATCCAACAGGGGTGTGGTCATGATCACGTCGCCCAGCCAATTGGGCAGGTGCACCAGCACCCGCGGCGAGCCTGTATTCGACGAGGCTGTATTCTGAGAGCTATTCATTTCCCGGCGCGTGATCGACAGAAGTCTCGCCGGAGGTTTCCACGGGGGAATCCCCATCGGCTTTGTCCGCTTCAGCAGCCGCCAGAATATCAGCAGCGGACATCACCGTCGAGGCCGTGCTGGTGCGGCCCTCGGTCACCGCTTCGATGGCTTCCATCAGAGTTTCTATGTCGACCTTCTCCCCTTTGGTGATGGGAATCACCCGGGCCCGGGGCCTGCCCACGGGAACCCACTCGGCGCCGTCCTTCTTGCCGAACAAGCCAATGGCGGGGATACCCAGCGCCACCGCAAAATGAAAAAAGTCGGTATTGCCGCTGATGTAAAGGTCGCACTGGGAAAGCAGCAGGATCATTTCCAACAGGGTCTCGCGTTCCAACCCAACGGGCACCTCAGACAGCCTGGTCTCGAATTTCTCCAGGCGTTCGCTGTCCTGGGGATCGCCCAAGGGCAGCACCTTGCAAACCAGTTGGCTCGTGAGCTGGCGCACCAGAAACTGCAGGTTGTCCAGGGCAAAGGAATGCCCGGTTTTGCCCACGCCAGGGTCCACCCCGATCAGCATCTGATCCGGGTTTGGTTTGTGGAAGTGCACCTGCTGGGCCATCTGCCGCACCTTGTCCATGGGCAGGGGCCAACGCGCATTCATTTCTTCGGGTGCAAAGCCCAAAAACGGAGCCGCGCGGCGCAGACGATCGCCACGGTAACCAGTTTCGCCATCGGCGCCGGCCCGCATCTCAAAATTGATGGCCGGCCAGGCATCGCTGTGGCTGGGGCCGTAACGGAAATTAGCCCCGCTGGCCAGGGCCGCCAACTCCAACCGGGGACGCGGTTCATAGGACATCACCAGGGCCACGTCGTACTTGCCGGCACCCAATTTGCGCAACATCGAACTGAAGGCCGGGCGCCAGGGATTCAGTTGGCCATCCTTGTAGATGATGCACTGCCGCGCCAAGCCACTGGGCACAATGAGAGGCGCGTGTTTTTCGGGCAGCAGAAAATCCATCTTGGAACCCGGGAAGCGGCGGCGAATGGCCGTCAACAGCGGTATGTGAAACAGCACATCGCTCAGATCACCGGGATCAATACAGAGTATGCGAGAATCTTCGCGGAAAGCACCAGGAACAGTAAAAGACGACTCCTGCCCCTTGCGAAAGAACGGCCGCATCAATGAACTGATAATTTTGTGCTCTGACAACGCGGCCTCCTACTCGAACACGTCGGGCAGGATGGTATCCCAAACCTGATCCACGTGACTGACCGGAATGAACTCGATGGCGTCACGCACTTCGTCCGGGATATCGTCCAGATCTGTTTCGTTCGTGGCCGGCAGGATGATACGCTTGATGCCCACCCGATGCGCGGCCAGGACCTTGTCTGTCAAGCCGCCGATAGGCAACACGGCGCCGGTCAAGGTGATCTCGCCAGTCATGGCCGTGCGTCGGTCGATGGCCTTGTTCACCATCAGCGAAAGCAGAACACTGGCCATGGCGATGCCCGCACTGGGCCCATCCTTGGGTACAGCACCGGCCGGCAGATGGATGTGGATGTCCCGCTTGTTGAAAAATTCGTCGTATTTTTTGTCGGCCCCGAAGCGATTGCGCAGGTAACTGAAAGCAGCAGCGGCCGATTCCTGCATCACGCTGCCGACTTGTCCGGTCAACTTGAGGACACCCCGCCCACCCGGCAAGCTCAAGCCTTCGATATAAAGAATCTTGCCACCGACCTGGGTCCAGGCCAGACCAGTGCAAACTCCGGGCTTCAGATGACGACGCAGGCGCTGGCCCGAATAGCTGGGCGGCCCCAGATAGTCTTCCAGGTTTTTGGCGCCAATGGTCTGCTTCTTCTTTTTCCCCTTGGCCACAGCCGTGGCCACCTTGCGACATACGCCGCCAATTTCCCGTTCGAGATTGCGCACGCCCGCTTCACGGGTGTGGTCCTCGATGATCTTCATCAGGCCGGCGTCGGTGATGCGGATCAACTTGCTGCTCAGGCCATTGGCCTCAATTTGCCGCGGTGCCAGGTAGCGCTTGGCGATCTGCAATTTTTCCAGGTTTGTATAGCCTGACAAATGTATGATTTCCATGCGGTCCAGCAGTGGGCGCGGAATCGTATCGAGCATGTTGGCCGTGGTGATGAACATCACCTTGGACAAGTCGAAGGGCAACGTCAGGTAGTGGTCAGTGAAACTGGAGTTCTGCTCCGGATCCAAGACCTCCAGCAGCGCACTGGCCGGATCGCCCCGGAAGTCCTGCCCCAACTTGTCGATTTCATCGAGCATGAGCACGGGATTGTTGGTGCCGCACTCCTTGATGCCCGCAATGATGCGACCCGGCATGGAGCCCACATAGGTGCGCCGGTGCCCGCGAATTTCTGCCTCATCGCGCATGCCACCCAGGGAAAAGCGGAAAAACTTGCGCCCCACCGCTTCAGCAATGCTGCGGCCCAGAGAAGTCTTGCCCACACCTGGAGGCCCGGCCAGGCACAGGATCGGTCCGCGGTGGTCGGCCTTCAATTTGCGCACGGCCAAGTATTCTATGATGCGTTCCTTGACGTCATCCAGACCATAATGGTCGCGCTCCAGAATCTCCTGGGCATTTTTCAGGTTCAATTTGTCTTCGCTGGCTTCGTTCCAGGGCAGGTCCAGGATCCAGTCGAGGAAGGTTTTGCTAACCGTGTACTCGCTGGCCCCCGGCGACATGCGTACCAGCCGATCGTATTCGCGGTTGGCAGCTGCCAAAACATTCTCGGGCAAATCAGCCTCGTCAATGCGCTCGCGCAGGTCGTCGATTTCGACCGAGCCTTCTTCCACATCACCGAGTTCGCGCTGGATGGCCTTCAACTGCTGACGCAAATAGTACTCGCGCTGGTCCTTGTCGATGGACTTGCGCACGCGGGTCTGCAGCTTCTGCCCCAGTTCCAATACGTCCAGTTCCCGCATCACGATCTTGGAGAGCATCTGCAAACGCTTGCGCGGAGATTTCTCTTCCAGGATCTGCTGTTTCTCGGCCACCTCAATGTCCATGTTGGTGGCGATCAGATCGGCCAGACGTCCGGGGTCGTCGATGTTCATCACGACAACCTTGAGCTCCTCCGAAAGCGTCTCGCTGGCGTCCACAATTTTCAGAAAATTGTTGGCCACGCCGCGCATGTAGGCCAGCGTGCGGCTGTCATCCTGAATGTCTTCTTCCAACAGTTCAATGCGCGCCCGCATGTAGGGGTCGTCGCTGAGGAACTTATCGATGCGGCAGCGGGCAATGCCCTGTCCCAGCAAGCGCATGCTGCCATCGGGGAAACGCAGCATCTTCTGGATTTTCACTGCCGTGCCCACCCGATAGATCAGGTCACGGTCATCCAGGTTGTCTTCCTCTTCGGGGTCCAGATCTCGTTGCGAGAAGGCCCCCAGAATTTTGTCGCCGGCCAGGCAGTCGTCCGCCAAACGCACCAGGTTGGTATCGCTCAGAACGAGCGGCACCATCATGGCCGGAAAAATGACCGCTTCGCTGATAGGCAGAATGGGCATATCGCTGGGCAGGTGTATCTCCCCTGCGTGGTCCAGGTCCATGAGGTCCCGTTCGTTGTCCGCCATGTGGTCCAGCTCCTTCCAGATTGTCCTGGGACATCTTTACCGAGGTCTCCGACCCCGTTTCCTGATCCGTCCGATTTCAAATGGTTCCGATTCAGCGCGTGATTGCAATCTGACGACGATGGTCGCCTTTGCCGGAACCCTTGGCAAATGTCACGTGGAGAAAGCCCACTCGATACCGCGCCGTCGCCGAAGCCGGGTCGACCTCGACCGCCAGGGGCACCCGGCGCGCAAAAGGACCAACGTTGATTTCCATTTTGTGGAAATGTTTTTTGCCCGGTCCCGAAGAATCCTGGCGGATTCCCCGCACCAAAAGGGTTTTCTCGTCGGCCAGAACCTCGATCTGGGCCGGATCCATACCGGCCAAATCCATCTGGACGATAAAACTGTCTTCGGTTTCGTAGGCGTCGGTGGCGGGCTTCCAGCTGAGATCGCTCTCACCGGGAACAACGCCGCCTTTTTGGGCATAGGATGTCACGAGGATCTCGAAGATCTCTTCCAGTTCACCCGTGCGGTCCTGTTTGCTCATAATCCGCCCTTTTCCGCACTACGTTCCAATCCCGGATGTGAATCCGGAACGTTAATACACGACTGGGGCTCATGCTACTCCCATGCCCAGCCAGGGTCAACCAGTCAGCGTCAACTATTTACCGACAAGGCTTTGGGGAAGATCGGATAATAGCAGGGACCACCGGCGTGGGCCTGGTTTGGCGACCTGAAAGCCGCTCTTAATGGAAGCGGCGCAGCACGCCAATCACCACGCCCTGGA
>DAOVTU010000224.1 GCA_030632925.1 Candidatus Krumholzibacteriia bacterium
AACGGTGCCGACCAAACCCAACAGCGGGCACAGCGCCACCATGGTTTTGATCATGGGAATCGAGCCGTGGGCGGCCACCGAGATGCGCGATACCATGCCGGCGCGCACCTGTTCGGCGTGCCACGAAGTGCGTTCCTGGCGGGACATCCAGACTGTGCTTTCAGCGACCACGTGTTGGTGGTGCTCCGTCCGGAAATAGATGACGCGCTCAAGGATCAGCACCCACATCCACAGGATGACCATGGCGATGACATAGAGCACGGGACCGCCGAGCTCCATGAAATCGCGGATGGCAATGTAGGCGTCAAAGAGCCACTGCATGGCCTAGCTCCCTTGCCCTGAACGGGTCGCCACGATGCCTGCGCTCTGTTCTTGCAGAACATGCAGGATACCTTTGCTGCGGCCCGAAACCAGGGTGTGCAGCAAAACAACCGGGATGGCCACCGTCAAACCCAGCACCGTAGTAACCAGGGCCTGCGAGATGCCGCCGGCCATGAGTTTCGGATCGCCGGTGCCAAACAGGGTGATGGCCTGGAAGGTGACGATCATGCCGGTCACCGTACCCAGCAGACCCAGCAACGGCGCCACCACGCTGATGATTTTGATGAACATCAGCGAGCGCGTCAACTTGGGCATCTCGCGGAAGATGGCTTCGCCGAGTTTCAGTTCGAGGGTTTCGACATCGGCGCTGTCTTGTTCGTCAGCCACCTGCAGGATGCGACCCAGTGGGTTGCCCGCACTGGGAGAATCACTCTTGAGCTGGGCCGAAACCTTGCTGCCGATCAACGTCAGGCTGATCAGACGCTCAAGGGCCAGCAACAGGCCGATGATACCCAGGCCGATGATCACGTAACCGACCAACCCACCCTGTGCGATGCGCTCCATGAGGCTCGGGCGATCCAGATACGTGGCCAGGATTTGGCCGCGGGTTGGATCGATACCGAAGACAACACTGCCGCTGCTGGCGTTGACCAGGTTGCCGGCCGTCTTGGTGAAACGGCCCTGGGGTTGGCGGCTGAGTTCGGACAAATTGCCCGTCTCGGGCGTGTACTGCAGATAGCCGGCATCCGATACGATGTTGAAGCCACCAACACGCACAACGTCGGTCTGGATTTCCTTGCCATCGGCCGCGACGACCTTGGCGGTGAACTTAACGACCTTGCCGGTTTCCGTCATTTCCTGTTGGAGCAGGAACCACAGGTGCTCGATCTCGTCGATAGTTGGCAAGGCCGAGTCACTGGCCAGTTTGCCGTTCAATTGCATCAGGAATTCGCCGCGATCCGGGTACTGGGCGCTGGTCAGGGAGTTGTCCAACAGGCCCTTGGTATCGCCGGTGACCTGTTGCATGACCCCGAACAATTCCTTCATCGAACCGAGTCGGCGGTCCAATTGCTCGGTCACATCGACAATGCGCAAGTCGTTGGCGTTGTAGGTGGTTTCGAGCTGCTCACTGCGCCTTTCAGCGTCGCGCAGCTGCTTCTTGGCGTCGGACAGAAGCTGGGCTTGTTGGTCCTTGGCGGCGCGGAAGTCGGCCTCGCGCTGACGGTGGGTCGCCTTGTCACTGGCGCTGCCGTCCTGGACCTGTTTGAGCAGGTCGTCCAGGCTTTGGGCTGTGTCCTGGGCCATGACGGGTACCGCGATCAACAGCAGAAGCATGAGTGTGAGTGCGCGCTTCATCATCGGGCCACCTCCGGTGCCGGAACTTCCAGCAGCAGCAGGTCCGGGGCCACCAGTTTGCGCGCGATGCGGATGCCGCGGCGCACCTGGTTGCGGGATTTTCCATCGGTGAGGGCTTCCCATTGGCCGGTCGTGGTGTCCCAGCGTCCGGTCGCAGCGGCGTCGTTGGTCTGGTAATAAAGACCGACCCGACCCAGACGCAAAACATTCACTTCAAGGTTGGCCTCGTTGATCACCAGGGCGTCCTTGTAGATCTCGATGGTGCGGCCGAAGTCGTTCTCGATCTGGAAGGCTTCGGTCAACGAGCGGAATTTTTCGGCCAGGGTGACATCGGCGCGCTCCATCAGGGCCCGCAAGCGGTTCACCCGGGTTGTGCGCTCATCCAGCAGAAACGGCTGATCCAGCTGGATGAACTTGTCGAGGCCGTCGAGCATGCGGATCATCAGGGGCATGATCTGGCGTTCGACCACGCCGACCTGGTCCAGCGACTCGCGCAATGTCGCCAGCTCGCCTTCCTGGCTGGTGATCTGGCGCTGGATGTAGTCGTTGTAGACCGCCAGACCGTCCACCTGCTTCATGATCTGTTTGTACTCGGTTTCGAGGCCGTCGGTTTGGCGCACGACGTCGTCGATTTTCTGCTGGGAGGCCTGGGCCAATTCCACCCGGTCGGTGCTCGCGAGCAAGACCTGGTCGAGGTCGCCGGCGTGGGTAAATGGTGCCGCTGCCAAAATCAGGCAGATGGTGGGCACGATCAGGGCCAGAAGCCGCATTTTCAGCCGCATATTCGCTGGGCTTGGGTACATCCCGTCTCCTTGTGGATACCGCAGTCAAAACGTTGAAAAACATGGTTAAGCGTGTAGCTAAGGGACCATATTATTTTTCGCGGGTTTGTGCAAGTTGCCGATGTGAGAATCTGTATCAAATCGTTCGGTTGTGTGACCTGTAGCGCACAATCGCGCGACGCCTGCCCCGGCACGGGCCCTCCTGACAAATACCGTGACTTCAACCCGCCAAACGACTTAAATACAAATGTCGCCGGGCCACTGTTTCGGCTTCAATCTTGCCCTAATAGCCCAGACCGAGCCTGGAGCGGTTCATTTCCAGGTCGGCGGGGTCATCCTGATTGTGAAGGGCAAGACGACATGAAGATTCCCGTTTTTATTCTGCTGGCTTTGCTGACGCTCCTGGCTGGGTGCGCTATGCCCTTTGGTGGTTCGGACAGCAACCCTGCACCAGTTTCCCTCGCCAGGTCCTTCGACGCCAATCAAGTCACCAGACAACAGTTCCGAGATAAAGGCGTCTCCATTGGCGGTATTGTCATTCGTCAGGGAGTAACTGTTCACCGCTATCCGGACCTGCCCCCGTTGACAGAACGCTTTGACCACTACGACCAGACAGAATTCTGGAGCATCGAATGCGAGCGCATCCTGGCCCAAAAGGATTCCAAGCTTCCCGTCACGCCCTTTTTCCAGTTCGACGACTTCGTCGAGGATGACCTCCTGAACTCCATGTGGGACCAATATGCGCAGGGCGGCACCATCCACGGGGATCTTCTGAATTCTGTCCGCGCCGCCCAACCGGGCATACAGTATGTCGTTATGATTCGGGTGGATTTCGACGACGTTTCCCGGGATATCAACACATCGGCCCTGATGACTCAAAACGACACAGGGGGCCTGGGTAAGGTTCGCGGCGTTGAGCATGACCCAAACCAAACCCTGAATTCCCTGCACCCTACCATCAAGAGGGTTGTTGGCACGACCGTGACACTCTACGACCTGGAATCCGCCCGTTGCATTTGGGAAGCCGGTGTTGTGCACGATGTCTCGGACTCCATTGACACCAAAACCATGGACGACTATTCGGGTTTCAAGGCCAAACAACTGGAAACCGGACGCGTGGTGATTGAAGAGCAAGAGGAACACCTCAACGCACCGGCCTTCAGTCGGGTGCTGGACAAATGCCTGAACTCGCTTTTTTCGGACATGCTCAAGAACATGCGCAATCCGGACTCCATTTATGAGGGTGACACCTACGAGGGCGACTGGACTGATGGCTAGAGGAGTTGGCACGATGAACAATCCAGCACGCATCCCGACCATGTTGCTCGCTATTGCGGTCCTGCTCCTGCTCAGCGCCTGCTCCACTGGAGGCGGCAGCCGAGGGCGCGTTTCGGACAGAGCGGCCCAGGCTGAACAAGAAGAAGACCCGGGCCGGGGCACGGGAAGCACCCGCACCAAAGAGGACCACAAGGATCAGGCTGACGAAGACGATGAAGAAGACGAAGGATCGTTCCTGGTCAATTTCCTGGTCGGGCTCTTCAGCAGCGGAGATGACGACGACTACTACGAACCCCAACCGGCCCCGCAACACACCGGACCCTACCCCGCCTCTTCACCCCACGACTGGGAATTTGCGGGCCAACCGGACTCGAACAAGGGCCAGCAAGAAACCAACGCCACAGACGATGGACCAACCGAACTGTCCCATCAAGCTCTGACGGTTTGGCTGGCGCGGGCCAACCCGGCCGGTGATGCGATCTCGCGGGTGTCCTCCATCTCGGCCCTGTACACCGCTTCGAGCGACCCCGGATTTCGTGGGCACTTTGGTTTCTACTATGGAGAGGGCCGCAAAGGAAGCCAGGCGGTCGTTCAGGACGGCATCAGTGAAATATGGGAATACGGCGTGGACCTTGGGGCCCGCAGTTATCTGCAGCCAAACGAAAATTTGAGCGGGCTTTACGTGCTATTCGGCATTCGAGGCGGCGCCATGCGCTGGAACTATGCCTGGACCGAATCCGGATTCGACAACGTGTCCAGCGACGGCGTGCTGATCTTTACTCCCTACCTCGGCCTCGGCACTTCAGTGTTCCAGGCCGGGCCCGTGCAACTGGGGGCCAACCTCAGTTGGGGCCCCCGGATCATGCTCGATGAAACTTTCGAGAAGTATGAAAACGATCTTTTCCCGAGTGTGGGCGAGCTGCGGTTCAATCTGGAAACGAGCTTCTTTTTCTAACCCTGGTCACTCCGGCTTGTATTCGATGTAGAGCATTTCGCTGGTATCAAAGCCCATGGCTTCCACTGTAAACCCCAAGGGGTAGGCCTCAATCAGAATCTCCCGATACCCTACGGCCCCAGAGTGTGTCGCCGGGCCATCGCGGGGTTCGGTTCGATTTCCTGTAAATGGATTGATCAGCAGGCGACCACCCGGCAAGTAGTCGATCAGGGTATGGCCCAGAGCGTTGGGTTGGCGAACCCCGGTGGGAAACAAGCCGCCGTTGTCCGCGGCATATTCGTGGGCCGCGGCGGCAACCCATGCAGCGGATTTCCAGGTGCGGCGGGTCATGGAGCCACCACGCGGGTTCCCATAGTTATGGGTATTGCGACCCGAAGGCGATACCAGCTGAAGCTCCTGCGTCTGGGACTTGTCCGGCGGATCGCTGACCGGTGAGGTCGGCGTCGGACCACTGCAGGCTGCCAAAGCGATCAGTGTCAGGATCGTTCCCCACATTTTCGTGCGCATGAGGTGGCCCTTTCCGAGCAAGCGGTCGGGCCAGCTTTCCAGCCGGCCCGACCCCGATTCAGGTCAATCAGTCTTCACTGCCATAGTTTTCATGGCGCGCGCCACCAGCAGTGTGGTCTTCAACCCACTCCAATATGGGATCCCAAACCAGCTCGGGAGCCGAATCGGCGATCCACAAATCGATGTGGCCAAAATCGTACAACTCTTCCCCGTCGGGCATCAACTGGATATTCAAATCCGTGATGTCATTGCTGCCCAACAAGGTGAGGTTGTAATGGGTCGTGGGCCCGATGCCGCCCGCGGCCGCCACGTTGAGCACCGGCAGGGTGATCTCGCTGAAGTGGTCATCCCAGACCACGTCGGTATCACGGCAACTCCAGATGCTGTAGTCGAGCATGAATTGCACGGGCTCCCAGGGAGCGCCGGCGACCATGAAATCGAGCCACTTGGGCACCGTGGTGTGGATGAAATCGACAGGCAGTCCGTCTTCCCAGATTCCGGCCAGATAGTGGATGTCACCCACGCCAAATATCGGTCCTGCGCCCACGTACATCGCGGCCTGCAGGTTGGTGAAGCCCGGGAAAGCCGGCGAGTCGCCATCCGGGTTGTCGCGGGCCAATACACCCAGGAAATCGAAGCCCACGAAGTAGCCGTATTCGCCGGCGGCCATCAT
>DAOVTU010000674.1 GCA_030632925.1 Candidatus Krumholzibacteriia bacterium
CAGGCGGGCACCAAGGTCAGGATGCCAGCCGCTTCACCGTAGGCCGCAACCCGGAAGGTGGCTTCAAAGCCCAGGCGGTTGCCGCTCACGAGCATGAGCACGCCGTGCATCAGGCCCGCCTTGATGACCACGCCGAGGGCGGTCAGGAAAGGGCTGGCGACAAACATGCCAAAGGCCACCATGGGGCCCTGGACGATTTCCTTGATGTTGTCGGCAAAGAGCATCTGCAGGGAACTGCCGGCCAGCGACCACATCCAGGCCACAAAGGCACTCAGGATCCCCATCACCACTGCAAAATACATCGGCTCGAGCAGGCCAACTTCGCTGGGCATGCGGTGGAAGAATTGGCGGGGGGCGAGCAGCACATCCTTGATCGTCAGGTACAGGCCGTTGAGGAAGCCGAACCTTTCGCGGCGTTCCCAGGGGGGCAATAACAGGCCTTCGGTGCCGCCGGTGCCAAAACCGTCGTCAAAAGCCGGGCCCTGATTGTCGTAGGGGTTGTCGTTGCCGGTGTGAGGAGTCATTGAGCCGCTGTCTCCGATTGCCTGTGATCCGGGCCTGCCATCCGGGCCTGCCGGGCGGGTGTTGATTCCGGGTGTCCGTGGGCTATTTAGTAGTACTGTCGATTCATCTACGCAACTGCCGGGCAAAACGTTGCACGGAAATTCACTTGAGAATTTCCGTCTCACCTTCAGACCGGGCCACAAATATGGCGCCGCAACTGTCGCTCCACACGTTGACTGCGGTGCGGCACATGTCGAGAATCGGGTCGATGGCCAAAATCAACGCCAAGCCCTCCAGAGGCAGGCCCACGGCCTCGAGAATCACCGAAATCATCACCAATCCCGCGGCCGGGATGCCCGCGGCGCCGATGCTGGCCAAAAGGGCCGTAAATACGATGAGCAACTGGGCCCCAAAGCCCAATTCCACGCCATAGGCCTGGGCGATGAACATGGCCGCCACGCACTCATACAACGCGGTCCCGTCCATGTTGATGGTTGCGCCAAGGGGCAATACGAAGCTGGTGACGCGATTGCTGACACCGGCATTTTTCTCAATGGTGTTCATCGTCAGCGGCAGGGTGGCCGACGAACTGCGGGTCGAAAATGCGGTGAGCAGCACCGGGGCCATCAACCGGGCGTGGCGCAGGGGAGAAACCCGGGCGCCGAATTTCAGCAACAATGGCAGAACGATGGCCGCGTGCAATAACAATGCGCCCAGCACGGTCAGGCCATAGCGGGCCAGAGGGGCAAAGGCCGCAAAACCACTGCTGGCGGTGGTCTTGGCCATCAGGCCAAAGATGCCGATGGGCGCTGTGGCGATGACCCAGCCGGTGATTTTCATCATGGCGCCGAAGAGACTCTCCCAGAACCCCAGTTGGGCATCTTTCTGCTTGTTCGGCAGGCCCGTAATGGCGATGCCCAACAGTAGGCAGAAGAAAATCAGGGGCAACATCTGGCCCTCGGCCGCAGCCGCCACCGGATTGGAAGGAATCATCCTTTGCAGGATCATCACGATGTCGCCGGCGCTGCGGCCTTCAAGATTGGCCGCCAGTTCGGGCGAGGCTTCGGACAGGCCCATGCGCTCGCCCACTGCCACGCCTTCGCTGAGGCCCGGTTGCACCAGATTGACCAGCAACAGGCCCATCAGAATGGCCGCCAAGCTGGTGGTGATGTACCAGCCGAAGGTTTTACCGAACATCCGGCCCAGGCCGCGACTGGCGCCCACGCCGGCCACGCCCGAGATGATCGATCCGGCCAGCAGGGGCACGATGACCATTTTCAGGGCGCGCAGGAAGGTGGTGCCCAGAAAGTCGAATACCGCAAAAGGGTGGATTCCACCGGGCAAACGGGTGCCCTCGGGCCAGATGAGCCCGGCGCCAACGCCGACGACGAGGGCGGCGAGAATTTGCCAGTGGAGATTGGTCTTTTTCACTTGAAGGGTGCTCGCTTTGGAAAATGGAAGGGGCCCGGTGGTTCTGAGGGCTCCCGTTTGAGATCCGTCTGCAGTCTAGACTGCCTGGCCCATTGACTCAAGTGTCATCCGGAGGAACATCCGGTGGCAAAAGGACATGGCCATCCGGCCTGAAAGTGCTAATATGTTCCGGTTTCATGGACAGAACATCATCGGGGCCCGATACCCCGCCCCTTCCTGGAGGAATGCCTACATGCGTTGGACAGTTGCCAAAACCGGAGCCGCCGAAACTGCCGGTGATCTGCTGGTTTTTCCCGTATTTCAAGTCAAAGACAAAGCGGATCTCAGCCCTATCACTTCTTTGACCGGTGGTCACGGCCCGGACTTGGGCCCGATCATCAAGAGCGGCGGCTTCAAGGGCGCCGAAGGCAGCCTGCTGCCCGTCTACTGTGGCGGCGTCAAGGCTGGCTGGACCCTGTTGGTGGGCCTGGGCAAGGCCGAAGACGTGGGTCTCGAAACCATCCGCAAGGCTGCCGGTCATGTGGCCAAGCAGGCCCGCAAAATGAACGCGGCTCAGGTTCTGGTTGATGTGCCGGCTACAGGTACCGTGGCGTTTGATG
>DAOVTU010000154.1 GCA_030632925.1 Candidatus Krumholzibacteriia bacterium
GGCGTACTTGCTGAGGGTGTAGGCGGCAAACTAGCCGAACCACTTGGGATCCATGTTCAGCGGCGGGCTCAGGTTCAGAACGGGGGGATTGTCGGCCTTGAGCAGGTGCGGCATGGCCGACTTGGTCACGATATAACTGCCGCGGGCGTTCACGTCGTACATGCGGTCGTACATCTTCATGGTCGTGGCTTCGAGGCCGGTCAGGCTGATGGCGCTGGCGTTGTTGACCACGATGTCGAGGCCGCCGAAGTGTTCGACGCCCTTGGCCAACGCTTCAATGACCTGCTCCTCGAAGCGGATGTCAGTCTTGACGGCAAAGGCCTTGCCGCCGGCTTCTTCAATTTCAGCCGCCGCGCTGTCGATGGTGCCGGGCAGTTTGGGGTGCTCGGTGGTCGTTTTAGCCGCGATGATGATGTTGGCGCCGTCCTGGGCCGCACGCAGGGCGATGGCCTTGCCGATGCCGCGACTGGCGCCGCTGACGAAGATGGTTTTGCCTTTGAGGGAGCGTTCAGTACTCACTGGAAGATCCTTTCAAAAAAAAGCCGGGCACAATAGTCATGTGTACCCGGCCAGTAAGGCTTGCGGTCAGTCTGCTGTCAAGCTCAGGTCACGGTCCGGCCGTGAGCACAGGATCAGCCTGAATCGAGAGTTGACCCAACGATGAATTTGAAAACCGCAGCCCGATGTGGGTTGCACCGCCCGAACGCAAGGCCGCCACTTGTGCCGTCACGTCGATATTGAATGTTTTTCGCTCACCACTGGCAATGGCCAAAGTGTCCAGGGCTATGCCCGCATCGTAGTCCGCAACCCCAGCCAACCCATCCCCTTCATAGAACGAGACGTTGAACGCTCCTGGGGGAGCACCGGAGGAGAATATGAAATCGAGAATTTCCACCGTGATTACCACGCTCGGCGAAACCGCAAAATCCAGGGGGAACTCAAGCATCGCCTGATCCTGGTCCGCATCAAAAATTCCCGGAGTGCCAATCGGATTGAGTTGGGTGCCATTGCGCACCGCAAAGGCGGCATCGGCGGGCCGAGTAAACGTTTCCGGCACTGGTGCTGCCGGATTATCGTCATCGCTGCAGCCAGCCAGAGCCATCAGGCTCACCATCAGCAGCAACAAAAGCAAAAAATTCAAGGCCAACGCTGAGCGGCCCGATTTCAAAGTTGAGTACACAATCACCCTCCATGGTGCAGTTAGCGGATTCGATTCATTTGGAGACTCTCATATCCACGATTGTCCCGCAACACGGAAAAAATCGACTGATTTCAAGCCGCGCCAAAGTCGTGAAATGGTCCCACCTCACCACACTGTGTGGCGATTAGGCACAGGCTGGCGAAGTGGGCCAGGCAAATCCACATCGCCATAACCAACAGTGTTTCAACGTTTTAACTTCCTCCAGACAGATTCTTTGCTTCGGTACGCCACTTGCGCTTAGAGGGCAGTTCACAGCTACCGACATCAACAAGGAGTCCCGATATGTACACCATCCGTTCCCTGCGCACCGGCACTGGCCTGATGGCCACCGCAGCCTTGATTTTCCTGCTCATCGTTGGCCTCAGCGGCTGCTCCGATACCGACGATTCCCCCATGGCCGCCAACACGCCGACCCCGCCGGAGATGCCTGCCGCCGAGCAACTGCAATTCGACTTTGGCTTCTTTGATGAAGGCGCCCAACTCGAAAAAGCCGCCGGCGACTACGACAACTTCGTCAACGCCTACCTGCGCAGCGTACTGCTTGAAGCAGTGGCGCATCTGGTACTGATTGCTCCGGTGAGCACGTTCTCTGCTGCCCTGAACACCGCGCCCGTGGCCCAGGATGACGGCTCGTGGGTGTGGACTTATGACTTGCACTACGGCCCGGACCCCATCACGGTGATCCTGCGCGGCCTGCCGGTGGGCGATGTGGTGGAGTGGGAAATGAGCCTGAGCCCGGTCGGTACCGACTACACCGTGGTCTGGTTCACCGGCACCACCAACGGCAATGGCCAAGAGGGACACTGGTTGTTCCACGATCTCGATACCGAAGGTTTCCCCGTCAGCGGCGAGATCATCTGGGGCCGCAACTTCCTGGAATTTGTGGGCCATGATGGCGACGCTGGAATAGAACGCCTGCGCTTCAGCGACAACGCCCCGGATTTCAGCATCGAGTTCACGCCTGGTGACGGTTCGGCCACGAGCTTCATCCGCTGGAACGATTCGGGCACCGGCAGCTTGCAGGTGCCGGATTACAACGAAGGCCTTGAGGCTTGCTGGGATGTTTATCAGCAGAATACGGTTTGCCAGTAGTCTGACAGATCAGACTTGCAGAGAACGCCGCCCCCGCTGATGTGGGGGCGGCGTTCGGCGTAGAAATTATTCCAGATCGATTCCATAATAGGCACAAACATCAGCGTGATTCTTTGGATCAACCCCAGCCGTTTTCAGTTCATTGTAGATATCCTGCTGCGGATTACCGGCGCCTGATTTGGCTACGCTGCCCTGAATAATGACATACCTGAATTGGGTGGTGATAGAAGGCAAAACTGAAGATTCGGCCCAAAGCCAGATCCGCAGGGCGTTGAGGTAGGCCCAGTAGTTGTATTCCTTCGGGACCGTGTCTCCCTGGAAAGATACGGGAAGGGAGAACAAATAGCCGTTGCTTCTCATGTAGACCAGGATGACACCTGAATCCAGAACCGCTTGGGTGATTTCCGGGGCCGGTTGGATGAAGTCGGGATTGGTACCGGGAACGGTCCAGGTGGGATCGAACCAGGCGGACGAGAAAACATTTACAATTCCATCGCTGCCGTCGGTGCCATCCGTACCATCGGTGCCGTCCGCACCGTCCGTGCCGTCGGTTCCATCGATGCCATCCACTCCGGCTGGCCCGGTCGGGCCCGTTGCTCCATCGTCACCAGAACATGAGATCAGACCCAAACTCAGAATCAAGGCCAGAACGATACAAGAAATGAATTTTAGAGTTTTCAATGATTCCCCCCTGTTTTTTATGCTTACGAATGCTGAATAACCAAGACCCGTTCAACGCCTGATCACGAACCGATCAATGTAGTCCCGCAACTCTTGTTTCTCTTTCTCTGACATTGTTGAGGTCAGATGATAACGGGTGAACGGCGCGATCTTGTCGTAGAGAACGTACTGTCGCAGGTACCCTGCCTGGTAAATCGCTACGAGTGCCTCAAGATACGGATCTGAAGCGGCCCCGACCTCCTGCTTTTGAAAAATGTACATCCCCAACAGGTGGGCGACCTTGTAGAATTCGAACTCTTCAATGTCCCAGGTGTCGAATACGGTCTGCAATTCTGTACGCTTATTGTTGATCACGATGTCCGCTGCAGCGTAGTACAACCACGATTCGACGAGCCTTGGCTGCACGCCCTTGTCCACCCATATATGTGTCCCCCTCGCATACGTTCGGTCCCTGAAGCGCCGGTCGATAACGCGCCCTCCCTCGTCGGACAAGAGACATTCCAAAGCAACCCACGCCAGAAGGTTGTTCCGGCAAGTCACGACCGACCCGGTCAACGCTTCTATTGCCTTTGGCCCATCCCCATTCGCCAAGTAGCAGAATGCCATGGAATAGCCGAGCATGGGGTTCAGTGGGTTGGCTGATGCGCCTTTGCGGTACCACTGCTGGGCACGGACCAGGTCGCCTTCTGCGAAATAGGAGTTGCCAATACCGACATGCAAATACGAAAGGTTGGGGTACTCTGGGAGATATTCCTGCAGTTTGACTCGATACTCCTCGTAGCGGCCTGTATGGAATAATTTCGCGGATTTCCTGATGTCGTTCAACGTCCCCGATTCGATATCGAGGCTATAGACGTGGTCCCTGGTCGCATTGATACACATCTCGGGGTCATAACCGTCCACGGCCATCCTGTTGTACTTGTCCATTTTGGGGTCGATATATCTGGCAAGCAAGGCAAACAGCCCGTCGCGATCACCGGCGGCAATCAGAGCCTTGTAGTCCAGGATGTCCATCATGTTCAGCCCGGACAGCGCCAGCAATTCTCTCCCATCGGCAATCGTAGGCGGAGTGATGAGTTGCTCTTTTGGCAAGCGGCGCTCGAAACCCTTCCCGGCGAAACGCCATCTCTTGTTGTAACGAGTCCGCATCTCTATGATCGAATAACGGCAGGTGATCCCCATTTCTTTCAACATCCTGGGGGCATCTTTGCAATAGATATCCGGATAGTGCTGATTGAAAATCAGTTCAAACGCCGACCCTTTTACCGGCTCGTACGATTTGGTCTCGGGCCCGGATCCGGTCTGCGCATTGGCGAAGTCGATTCCAGGCAGGCACAGGTGCAAGAGAATCCCTGTCGCCAGCAGCAGCTTCCATTGTATATAGGCCGGAACCAAAGGCATTCGGTCACCGCGCCTTCGCGGAATATGATCTCTCCTGCTTACCGACGATGATGACACAATCACTGGCCTCAAACGGTGTGCCATCGAGCAGAATGCCGCTGATAGTCAGCGCTTTCTGATCACCGCTGGCAACATGCCCCAGGGCAGCAACGACTTCCTGCGTACTGAACTTCAGGGTCAAATCGTCGTATCCGTCCGGTTCGTTTTCCGCACATTCACATTCATCGCCATCGAAGGGGGCGGTGACATCCTTGACAGAACTTTTGAGCGGAGAAACACCCTCAAGCAAGAGCGAGGTCACGTCAATGTCGAGCACATCGAAGTTGGGTGTTCCGAGAATAGCGACCGGCAATCTCCCACGTGATTTCGGGTTGATGGGATTGGGGCATGAACCCGGCTTGATATCGAAAGCAATTATCGTGGTTTCGCGGACAAGATAAGTGCTTTCGTCACTATAGATTGGCCCCCACCCGCTGATGCGAAAAGCCACCGCGTTGGGTTCCACATTAAGTTGCCTGCCCATGGAAAAGGCCCATTGTTTGTGCCCAGCCGGTTCGCTGACGTCGACTTGGTCAACAACCAGTCCCCGAGTTGTGTAGTGTGTCGTCGACAACCTCACGTTCCCGAACCAATCCCTGAGTTCTTCGGCTCGCAAGACCATCGCAGCATCTGTCGATCTGTTGACAATGTTGGCGGCCACACCAAGCGCCTGGAGTTCAGCCTCGGAGGCGACCCGCCATCCTTCAAAATCCCCACCTGGTACGGTTTCCAGTACGACATCGTTGTAGTGATAGGGTGACGTTGCGTCGAGGTTGAGAAATTCCTGATTGTTCAAGTTGTCTCGGACAATACGCCCCCAGGCCTGGTCGTCTACCAGATCCACTTGTTCGAATAATGACTTGAGGTGGGGTTCGCTGACTTCTGCTTGTTCCTGAGTATTGTGCGGTGTAGCGGGCGCCGAGATGATCTCGTCTGAGCTTCCGCAACCAGTGAAGATAAACAACAGACTGAACGCGGTAATCAATCGGATGGGTTTCATGATATCCCCCTGAAACTGAAGCAAACGACCCAAGGGCACGATTCCCTTAGGGCTGAGGGGGCGAGAAATGGATCGTATCACAGAAGTACTGAACAGAACAAGGCGGCTGTTGGATCGGGCCTCATCTTCAAATCAACGTAGCAATCCGTGCGTCTCTAAAACCAAACCACAACCCCGGTCCCAAACCGCGTCCCCCAATTCGAAGTCCGCACCTGCCAGTTGTTTTCCGCCCACAGGTTGCCGCTCGACTCGTCGTAGACTTCCAGAAAGTTCATGAAAGTCGACACCATTTCGAACTCCAGGGAAAACCGACTGCTCAGCCGCACCTGCAGCCCGCCGCCGGCGATGGCTGCGGTGCCGAAGGAAATCAGGTGTCCCGTATCCGGCGTCAGGGTCAGGATCTGGGCACCCACGCCAAACCCACCGCGCAGGAAGGGCTGTAGGGTCGACCTCTCGCGGAACAGCACCGTGCCGGTGAAGAGGAACTCCGCTTCGCCAATTTCTTCGGGTCGATCGACGATTTTGTGGGTGCCATAGGTGCCTTGCAGGTCGAGCAGGAAACGGTCGCCGAAGCGGTAGCCCACAAACAGACCGGCGCCCTCGCCGCGATCTTCCACTTCGCCTGGCGGCATGCCCGGCACGCCAAAAACATCAAAGGTGTTGCGCCGAGTGACTGCGCTCTGGATGCCCACGTGCCACTTGCGGAGTTTGACTTCGTTCGTATCACTGGCTGCGTTGTCGGCACCCATGACCGGCATGGACACAACCAACAGGAGGACTACCAAAAGACATCGCCGCATCATCACGAGCCCCCGCGATCCGGCCCCAGATCGTAGGCCTGGATTTTCTTGTGCAGGTTGGTGCGGTCGATGCCCAGCACGCGCGCGGCGCCAGACACATTGCCCGCCGACTGTTCCAGGGCGGCGATGATGAGGCTTTTTTCGAACTGTTGCCGTGCGGCCACTAATCCTCCGGCCGCCTGGACCGCGGCCAGGTCGCAGGGAATTTCGGTACTATTTGTGCCAACCGCTGGCATGCCCGCCGTACCCGCGGCACCACCCACGCCACACAAAGTCAGGCTGTCGGTGCCGATGGTCACGCCGGTGCTGAGAATGGCCAGGCGCTCAATCACGTTGCCCAGTTCGCGGATATTGCCGGGCCAGGGCAGTTGCCCCAGAACCTTCAGGGCCGCCGGGTCAAAAACGCGCTGGGACAAGCCGTTCTGGTCCAGATAGCCGGCTAAAAAATGCTCAGCGAGCAACTGGATATCGGTGGGGCGTTCGCGCAGTGGCGGCACGTGCACCGGCACCACATTCAGGCGAAAGTACAGGTCTTCGCGGAAGGCTCCGGCCGCAGCTTCAGCTGGCAGATCCTTGTTCGTGGCCGCCAGGACGCGCACATCCACGTTGTAGGTCTTGTTGTCGCCTACGCGCTCGATCTCGCCTTCCTGCAACGCCCGCAACA
>DAOVTU010000361.1 GCA_030632925.1 Candidatus Krumholzibacteriia bacterium
AAGTTGCAGATCGATATCCAGCACGCCGCCCCCCGCGTTGGTGACGGTGAAGACCTTGGTTGTGGTCAAGCCCGTGGGCTGAACGCCAAAATCCAGGCTTCGCACATCAAGTTCCGGCGCGGGGTTGTTGGGGTTGATCCAGGCCACTTCCGGCGTTCCTGTCACCGTACCCAAAGACACCAGGGCGTTGGGTTGGTCGGCCGGGATGTACACCATCGCGCCAGGCACCGAAGGGATCGGGGTTGGGCCCACCGAAAAGGTGACGGGCGGCAGTTGGGAAACCAGGCACTCGAACGAAGCCAGAAGAATCGAATTGCCCACCGGCGGCAATGGGTCAGCCAGGCCGACGACAAAACATGGCGGCGCCTCGAGGTTGATGGCCTGTCCGGCCAGGTCCCAACTCAGAAACAGAATCTCGCCGTCGACATTGACGCAGAATTCCCAGCCGATGATGCCGGCGGTGGCAACCGGATTGGCCAGCACAATGTGGCCCGTGGCCACGCCCGGCAGTTGGCTCACCTCGAGGGTGTCCTGGGTATAGGCGGCATCCCAATAGATGCCGATCTGGTCCTGGGCAATTGCAGATGAGGTTGGGCTCAAGGTCAGGAGTGCCAGAGTCAGGGCCAGCAATGCGGCGAATGGACGAGTATTCATGGTCGGATCCCCCTAAAACAGCCAAATCCCGAGGGTATCCCCCCAGTTTAAACATTTCGGCAAGGGAACGATCGTACCAAATTGAGGATATTTAATCAAGTTCGAGGGCGGGGACTACTCGGCGAACGGTTCAAATCCGTTGAAGAATTCCTGGAATTCCGGATGTTCCCACAGCTGGCCCTCTGCACTCCAGGCGGTCAGCAGGTAGATGTCGTGGGAGGCGAGGATGCCGCGCACCCAGAACTGGCCGTTGCCCTCGGCGTTGGTGCCATAAACGTCAACACCTTCAACAATCAGGCCATCGGGGAACTCTCGTTTGATGGGCTCTTGCCGGACGATGGTCACGCCAAAGGTCTTGAGCGCGTTTTGCACTCGGGCCAGAACCTGTTCGGGACCCGCCTCGCCACCGTCGGCGCTGCGGGCATCAAAAACCGCCGTCACCGAGCAGCCTTCACCCTCTTCGCCATACTGGTCGCAGGTCACGTTGTTGACCAGAATCAGGTCGGTTTCTTCTTCGCCCACAAAGTTGTTGGGCTCGTTGGCCCTGATGCGCAACTCGCCACAACCGCTGGGCCAGGTGACCTGGAAATTGCCCTCTTCGGAAGTGTAATGATAAGGCGTGGTGCGCACGGTGGCGTCGTTGTTGCTCTCGGGAATTGGCGGCGCATCGGCCGGGTCCCGGTACTGGGCCCAGGACAGGGCAGAAACCAGAACGAGCACCAGCGCGCTGACAAGCAGCACGATGCGGGGAGTGGTCAAACGAGATTTGCCGGCCATGCCTTCAATCCTTCAATGTTCAGTCGAGCAGTTCTTCCACCTGATCAATCAACGAGCCGAACAGGGCGATCACATCTTCCATGGGTCGGCTGCTGGCCATGTCCACGCCGCCGAGCAGTATCGTATCGACCGGATACTTGCTGCATCCTGAACGCAGGATATCCAGGTATTGTTCCCGATCGCTTTGGTCGCCACCGAGCACCTTGCGCGACAACGCCACGGCCGCCGAATACGCCGTGGCGTACTGGTACACGTAGTAGTTGTAGAAGAAATGCGGGATGCGGGTCCAGGTCAAGGGGCTGCGCACGATATCGAAGGCGGCCTCGGGGCCCCAGTACTTGTGCAGCAGTTCCTGGTACAGCGAACCCAGCGAGTCGGAGGTCAACGTCTGGCCCTCTTCGCCCATCACGTGGATGCGGTGCTCGAACTCGGCGAACATCGTCTGGCGGAAAACCGTGTTGTTGATCTGCGACAGGTGGTAGTCCAGCAGGTACAGCTTGCGCTGGGGGTCGTCGCTGGTGTTCAGCAAGTGGTCCATGACCAGCAACTCGTTGAAGGTCGAAGCCACTTCCGCCGTGAAAATGGGATAGTCGCCGTACACGTAAGGCTGGTGGTTCACTGACAGCCAGGAGTGCATGGAATGACCGAGCTCGTGAGCCAGGGTGAAGGTGTCGCCCAGTTGTTCGGCCCAGTTCAGCAGGATGTAGGGTGGCGTATCGTAAACGCCGTTGCTGTAGCCACCACTGCGTTTGCCCACATTTTCGTGCACGTCGATCCAGCCGCCGTTGATGCCGCCCTTGACGGTCTTGAGGTAGTCTTCGCCCAGGGGCTTGAAGGCCTCGAGCAGCATGGTGCAGGCCGAGTCGTAATCGAATTTGAATTCGCCCTTGCCGAACAGAGGCACCGAAAGGTCGAACTCCTGCAGGTCATCCAGGCCCAATATGCGTTTTTTCAGGGCGGTGTAGCGGTGGATGGTGTCGAAGTTGCCGGACACCGTGTCGACCAGGGAGTGGAAGACCTCGGGCGGCACGCCATCCGGATGCAGGGCCGCATCCAGGGTGCCCTCGTGGTTTCGGGCGCTGGCAAAGAAGACGTGGTTTTTGACGTTGGCGTCCATATTGGCCGCCAGGGTATTGCGCATGCCGCCGTAGGCATCCAGGAATTTGTTGAAGGCCGCCTGGCGCACCTGGCGGTGCTGCGACTTGATGAATTTGTAATAGCGCGCCTTGGTCAGGGCAATTTCGTTGCCATTTTCGTCGGTGATGGACTCGAACTGCAGGTCGGCGTTGTCGAAGGCGTTGAAAACCTGGCCGGCGCCGCGGGCCATGAGGCCAGCGCTGGCCAGGAGGGCTTCCTGCTCGGCCGACAGGGTGTGGGCGCGGCCGCGGTGGATGTTGTGGAAGAAATGTTCGTAAAGGGCGAGGCCTTTTTCTTCGGCAACCAACTCGGCCAATCGTTCGGGCGCGACTTCCAGCAACTCGGATTCGAACCAGCTCACCGCTTCGGAAAAACGGACCGCCAAGCTGGAGACGCGACCTTTGCGGCCGGTATTTTCCCCGATGCGGGTGTCTTCATCGCTCTTCATGCCCGCAAAAACGAGGGCCTTTTCCAAGAGCCTCTGCTCGGTGTGGATGGCCTCGATGGTCTTCAGCAGGCCCGCGCCCGAATCAGCCAGCGTGCCCTGGAAGGCCGCCAATCCCGGCAGGGCTTCCTCCACCTGGGCAAAACACGTTTCCCAACTGTCCCAATCGGGGAAAATCAACTCCAGCTTCCATTTGAAACGGTCGTCGATGTCCTTGCGTTCGGCCAGAACAGCGCCGCCACCGGTGGTGTTGAAGGTGCTTTCCAGGGGCAGGCCTGGAAAATTGCGGAAGCTGATTTCGGCCATGTTGTCCTCATTGCATCGGAAGGGGGAAGTCGGTCCAGACCAGTACAATAGAGCAAGATATGCGCCTTGCCAATACCGGGCACGTCAAATTTGGTGGTCCGGGGTCAGACTTCGCTGAGAACAGAGCTCGCCCCGCTCATTCTCAGTCGTTCTTGATATAGACCGCCGGCATGACGTATTCCCAGGGAGTCTCGTCCCGGCCGAGGGTTTCGGAATGGCCAATGAACAAATGTCCACCGGGCACCGTGTGTTGGTAATATTTGGCCACCAGCGTATTGCGCGTATCGCGGTCAAAATAGATCATCACGTTGCGGCAAAAAATGACGTCGAACTGTTTCTTGAAGGGAAACTTGGCGTCCATCAGGTTGTGGCGCCGGTAGACGATGTTTTGCCGCACCTCGCCGGTGACCCGCAACTGGCCGTTGGCCGTTTTGGCAAAGTACCGGTTGCACATCGCTGGCGGCAGTTGCTGCACGGCATCTGCTTCATACTCGCCGGTCATGGCAGTGCGCAAGGCGGTGGCCGAGATGTCCGTCGCCAGCAGCATCGGCTTCCACTTGCTGAAGCGGTCGCCGAAATATTCTTTCATCAGCATCATCAACGTGTACGGTTCCTGGCCCGAGGAACAGCCCGCACACCAGATGCGCAGCCCGATGTCACCGGCGGCCTCGCGGCGCGCCACGGCGGCCGGCAGCACTGTCTTGGCGAAATATTCGAAGTGAGCCTTTTCGCGATTGAAAAACGTATGGTTGGTGGAAATGCGGTTGGCCAATTCGTCCAGGCCTTCGCCGGTCTTGTCGTTGATCAACCAATCGAAGTAGGCCCGGAAAGTGGAGAAGTTGCGTTCGCGCAAAACCTTTTGCAGGCGGCCCACCACCAGAGTCTTTTTTTGCTCGGTCAGGTTGATTCCAAAACGGTCATAGACAAGATTGCGAATGGCTTCAACGTCCCTGCCGGAGATGCGTTCCCCGACAGTTTGTTCCGGCATCTGAATTACGCTGGACATCCAGGTTCGACCTTTCAGATTGCCTGCGTGACGTCGAGATCCAGATCAACCAGGGT
>DAOVTU010000103.1 GCA_030632925.1 Candidatus Krumholzibacteriia bacterium
CCTTTGCCTGCACAACCGACCCAAAGAACGAGGCGGAGACAGAGAACGGCGAGCAGAACAGGCGTCCGGAGTATCACGATACTTTCCCCCCGCTGGCTTGGATGAATGACTCGGCCAACATAGCAGACTATATTTGTCCTGTATTCAAAAATCATTCCGTTGGCTTAGCCCCACAACCCCATCAATCAACCAGCTCCCGGTTCCAGTTCTGCACCACGACGATCATCGAATCATCCAGATCGGTCAGCCGCTCGTTGACCAGCAGTCGCTCGCCGTCACCCATGACTTCGAAGATGTTGCTGGGCCGGAAGGCGGCGACAGGAAACAGCACTTCCATTTTGCCGACGCTCAGGCCCTGGCCGGACCCGTCGACATCCACCACGCAGATCCTGTCCTCATTATCCAAATAGTAAAGTTGGCGGCCATCCGGACTCCAGCGGGGCCGGTCGCCTTCGCTGGTCGATATCTGCCATTTGCCACCCGGGCCCGGGAATGGGGCGACATAGACTTCTTCGCGGCTGGACTCGTCGGAACCGAAGGCGATCCAGCGTCCGTCCGGTGAAAAGTGGGCGCCATATTCGGACAAAGGGGTCTGCATGAATAGAAACGGATCCGCGGTCGGGTCAGTGGGGATGATCCAGATGTCCTGTTTTCCCGCCTTGCTGGTCATGCAAGCGATATATCGGCCATCCGGCGACCAGTCGGTGGCAGAAATGATGGTCTCATGCGACCAGATTTTCTGCTCGGCACCGGCGCCGCTGGCAGGTTTGACATACAGTTCGTACTGGCCATCCAAACGAGACGTGTAGGCGATCAACGAGTCATCCGGTGACCAAACCGGTGTCATGTCGACGCTGGTGGAAAAGGTCAGGCGGGTGCGGATACCACGTTCCAGGTCGCGCACCCAGATATCGGAGTTGCCGCTGTTCTGTTCCTGAAGACTTGCTGCCACTTTGGCCTGGTCGTGGGAAACGGCGAATCCGTACTGGGATGCAATATCACCGACGGGCCCGAGGAGATTGCCCTGCACGTCGTACAGGCGCAGACGGGAACCGGACTGCACTTCGCCCCGCCGATAAACAAGATCCCCCCGCAGCGAAACGGAAAATACACCGCGACTCCAGCCGGGCAGATAGGCCACACCCTCGGCGATCGGGAAAGCTTCACCGGTTGTGGCCAGCTTTCCAGGGTCGAATGATTGGGCCATCAGGACCCCTTCGCGCACGAACAGCAACCGCCCCTCGGCAAAAATCGCGTTGGATTTCCCATGCAAAAGCACGCGGTAGTCCGTGTCATCAAGGGTGCCGACACAGATGGCGTCTTCTTCGCCGCCGTCGTCACCTATCGTCCGGTTGAAAAACAAATAGTCCCGACCATTGGGCAGAAAAGAGGCCCAACGGTGCGTATAATCCTGCCTGGTCGTATCCAAAACCGAAGCGACCGTGGCTGTGCCCCCCGCGGCGGCCACGCGGTGCAATGGGCCCTGAAAGTCCGGCGTAAAAATGATGACATCATCGGAGCTCCAGCTGCCACCGCGGCCGGACGACGCGTCGCAAAGGGTGAGCGCGGGGCCTCCGGTCGCCAGAACCTTCTTCAACTTGCCGTCCTTGTAAAAAGCCAGGTAGCGGCTGTCCGGCGACCAGAAAGGAAACGTCGCACCATCAGTGCCCGGCAGAGCGATCGCCGACATGGAATCCAGGGGGCGCACCCACAACCGTACCTGGGAATCGGATGAATCACGCGCGACGTAAGCCAGCTTCATGCCGTCCGGCGAGATCTCGACCCCACCGCCGCCCATGTTTGCAAAAAGAGCACCATCTTCCAGGGGGACGACCATGCGCCGCACCGGCACTTCGGTGCGGGTCGTTTGCCAGAACATCCCGCCGAGGGCCACGGTGGCCAATACCAAGGCCGTGATCACACCCCACTGCACCCGTTCCCGCGTGCGTCGGCGTTTCGAGACAGGTTTCGGCACGCCGGCCATGCTGCCGCCGTCGGCGACCCACAACAGGGCCCGCTTCAAATCGCCGGCCGTTTGCCAACGGTCATCCGGGTCCTTGGCCAGGCACTGGCTGATGGCCTGGTCGAGCATGGGCGAAACCATGGGCTGGATCTGCGAAACCGGCGCGGGTTCTTCTTTCAGGACCGAGGCGATGAGGCTGGCCTGGCTGGTGCCGTTGAAGGGCCGCTGGCCGGTGGCCATTTCGTATAGTAAAGCGCCGAAGGCAAAAATGTCGCTGCGCGCGTCGGCCTCCAGGCCCTCCAGCTGCTCGGGCGACATGTACTGCATCGTGCCAATTAAAGTGCCGTCCATGGTCAGGGGCGAGGTCATGGTCAGACCACTGAGGGATTCTTCTTTGACCTCGGTGACCACAAGCTTGGCCAGGCCGAAGTCCAACAGCTTGGCGCCGTCGCGGGTGAGCATCACGTTGCCGGGTTTCAGGTCGCGGTGCACCATTCCCTGGCGGTGGGCGTTGTCCAGGGCGTCGGCGATCTGGACGGCGATGCGCAGCATTTCCCCGCTGGGGATGGCGCCTTCGATAAGCCGTTCGGCCAAGGTCTGGCCTTCCAGGAATTCCATCACGAGGTAGTCGCGCCCGTCGTCGTGGCCGATGTCGTAAAGGGTGCAGATGTTCGCATGGTTGAGGCTGCTGATGGCCTTGGCCTCGCGGGAAAAACGCTCGCGGATGTCGGCGCTGCTGGCCATGCCTTCGGGCAAAACCTTGATGGCGACCATGCGGTTCAGGCGCGGATCGTTGGCTTTGTAGACTTCGCCCATGCCGCCGGCGCCCGCCTGGCTGACGATTTCGTAGGAGCCGAGTTTTTGTCCCGGTTTTAGGCTCATTGGGTGTGTGTCCTTGCGTGGAGGGTGGGCCCGGTCGGCGAGAAACGGCCCGATTGTCACGGAATCTGAACAGTCTATGGCAATTGAGAATGAAATGCACGTTCAATATGGCGATTGGTCCGAAGCGGGCAGATGGCGGCACCGACTCAAGGTCGCTCCGCTCCAAACGTTTCAAATCTCCGGCGTCAACGCACCAGGGTGATCTTGCACATGTCGTCGACAACGCCGGCATGCAACCGGACCATATAGATGCCGCTCGCCACGGGCGATCCCGATTGGTCAAAGCCGTCCCAGATTGCCGTGCCGGGGCCCATCAGCCGGTGGCCGGACACGAGTCGCCGCACCAGGCGTCCGCGCAGGTCATGGATCGACAATTCCACTTTTCCGGTGCTCGCCAGATCCCAGGCGATTTCCACCCTGGGGTTGAAGGGATTGGGATGAGCCGAGTGCAGCACGGTCAAGCGAGGCGTGCTGCCTGAGGGGTCGTCTTCGACTCCGGTCGGCGGTCCCTGATGTTCATAGGCTCCCATATCGACCGCAGCGCCGAAAATGCGCGAGTTGCCCAGAGGATCGGTCGTGACACCGGCCTGGACGTCGGCCGTATTGCCGTTCTCCAGCGCCGGCGAGTAGGAACGCGGCGTCAGGTTGCCGGCCGGAACATCTCGGAAAAAAGGATCGGTATCCAGATTTCCGCCACCGTCAAAGCCCGTCGTGGCAACCCACCCACCCCCGCTGCCGCCGCAGCCTTCGATCAGCGAATACCGGACCGTCGGACGCCAGGTCCAGACGATCTCATCACCCTGGAGGAGGGCCGTATTGCCCCACAGCACGGAGTTCGCCAGCACTGGTGTGCCTGTGCCTCCGAATGGCCCCCCCGAAATGTGGATGGCCCCGCCCTGCTCGCCGGCCGTATTGCCGCTGCAGGTCAGGTTGGTCAACCGCGGACTGGTGCTGCCGACAATGGCGATGCCGCCCCCGTTCTGCCCGGCGGTGTTCCCGTCGCAAACCACGTTGTTGAGTTTGACATTGGAGCGGCCCATATAAATGCCGCCGCCGTGGAAGGTGGCGGTGTTGCCGACCAGAACCGCATTGGTCACCTCAACGACTCCGCTGCCGCAAGAGAAGCCGCCGCCCGAGGCCGTTGCCGTGTTGCCGACAAAACGCACATCCTTCAATGTCGGGGTACCCCCGGAGACGTAGCAGCCGCCGCCGGTGACGGCAGAGTTGCCGGAGAACACAAGATTGGCCAACAGCGGTGTGCCGCCGGTGACGAGGATCCCCCCGCCCCAACTGGCGCTGATGCTGCCATTGGCTAGCCCTGCCATGACCGTGAACCCGTCGAGTGAGGCCACTACCGGAGCCGAAGCGGTCACCACATGGATGCTGTTGTCAGCGTCATTGCCGGACACACCAATATCTCCGCTCAGAATCGTGGGGTTGGCCGTCCAAAGGCGTTGCCCTGGATCGGTCTCCCCACCAGCGAACCCACCATAGACCGCAACCCCGTCGACGAGGTCGAAGGTCGCGTCACGATCGGTGCCCTCGGTCGGCCGGTAGGTGCCGGCCGCGACCCAGATTTCCGTGACACCACCACAGGCCTGCGCTCCGTCCAGGGCGGCGGCCAGGCTGCGCAGCGCCAAGGGCCAGGAGCTGCCGTCACCGCCGGTGGGCGCGTCCGCATCGACGTACAGAATAGGCGAGGCGGGGCAGGCAAAGCCACCGCTCACTCGCTGGGCGTAGATGTCACCTGCGTCGGCGCGCTCGTCGTGCCAGGCAATGACACAGCCCTCCGCGCCGTCGCCGACGATCTGTGGGCGTCGCTGACTGCCAGGTGAACTGCAGACAGGAATGCCGTTCAACTCCCAACGCCGGGCCCCGTCTCCCTCAATGGCCTGGGCGAAGATGTCGTAATCCGATCCATTGCGCAGGTCCCACCAGGCGACCAGTGCGCCGCCGTCCGCCGCAGGCAGCAGCACGGGGTCGAACTGGCTGCCGGGTGCGGCGCATACGTGGACACCGCCCGCCCCCCACTGGACGGCGCCAGATCCACTCACGCGCTGGGCGAAGATGTCCGGATTGGACGAGCCGGAAGACCAGGCGACGACCAGGCCGCCATCGTCGGCCCTGACCGCGGTATGATTGCGCTCCCAGGCCGTGGTATTGCTGCCGAGTGCGACGCCACCGGCCGTCCACTGGGCCACGCCACTGGCGTTGAGGCGTTGGGCAGCCATGCTGCCCGGATTGTTCTGCCAGACGATCATCACGCCGCCGGCCACGTCGGGCAACGCATCCGGGAAGGTCGGCTGGTACAGTTCGCCGGACACGGGGTTGTCCCACAGGATGAAGGCGTCGGCTGCCGCAAGATGGCGCACGTTGACGTGCTGGTAGGATCCCTGGCCCACGATGGTCGTGATCCGGTCGTAGGCGACGAACGCGCCTCCGGTTCCGTCGGCGGCAACGCTGGGCCGCTGGCTCGTGTCTGAGCCGGTGAAGAAAGCGTCGACCCAGATAATTGCGCCGAGGCCGTCCAGCCGCGCGGCCCAGACTTCCTCGTAGAACCCGCTCACGTCCCAGGCCATGAGCAGCCCACCGGCACCGTCGGCAACCGCGGAGATCGGGGTGTCGACCACGTAGGGCTCGGTCGTCAGTTCGACACCGCCGGCGCTCCACAAGACGGCGCCGCCAGCATCAACGCGCTGGGCAACGGCACGATCACGACCCCAAAGCACAAAGGCCCCGCCGACACCATCGGCCAACAGGGTCGGGTTAGCGCCAGGCCCGAGCGAAATGCCGCCTGGAGCCCACTGCGCGATACCCGCGGCGTCCAGTCGTTGCAGGCGAATCTCAGCTGTTCCGCTGCGTTCGTCGGCCCAGGCAATGATCGAGTTGCCGGATCCGTCGGTTGCCACTGACACGTCGCTCTGGGCTCCGGACTCCGTGCAGACGGCAAAACCGTTCGGCAGCCATTGGGCGGCAGCCGGAGCAGACATCAGGATGGCCAGCCCCACGAGAAGCAAGCCGGGAATAATACGTTGGTTGGATTGGTTCATGGAATTCTCCCCCCGGAATGTGGGCTCCGCGTGATCGGCGGAAAGCCCAGCATAATGACTGGAGATTATCATAATTCAAATATTTGTCAATCGCCGGCCAAAAAGGAGGGGGTCGGTGCAGGCGGCAATGATATAAACGGGACGATCATTGCCCCCGGTGGTGCGCATCCTCATGACAATGGATACAAAGGTTCTCCCAGTTTGAACCATCAGCCGGATTATTCGCGTCATTGCCATCGATATGGTGCACCGTCAGCTCGCGCTTATTCTTCTCGTCGAACTCGCGGGCGCACTTGGCGCAGATCATGCCGTGCATTTCCAAAGATAAAGCGCGGTAGTTGTGGGCGGGCTTTTGCTCGTGCTTCATCTTGCGCACGTCGCGGGCGATTTCTTCGCTCGAGGGCACGCTCTCGGGCTTGGGGCGACCGGCTCTGCGGTTATGGGAGCTGCGTAGGGACATTTTGTTTCCTTTTCGGTGGATGCTTCCACAACATTTCAAACAATACCGTTTTCGCGGATCCATTGCTGTTCACTTTACAGACTAAACGAAACTTACTCTTTTTTGTTTAGTTCTGTTTAGTACGATTAGATTCGCTCTTCCGAAAGGGCGCAGTAGCTCGCCACCCCATCACTAGCCGCGCAAAATCTGCCCCTCCATACAGATCCCGCGAACCTAACTCGCCAGATCCCGACGCTCAAATGCCACCGCCGCCGCGATGGTCATCAAAACAACAAGTCCAACAAGCAAACCTATCGGCCCCCAGTGGATCACACCCGCCAGTGTAAATCCAGCTTTCTGGTGGGCGAAGAGGGACACTTCATCCCAACTGCGCATAGACGGCGAGAGCAGCCGCAGCGTTTCGAACATGTAGCTGGCCACGACGATGAATCCGGTCGCCAGGCTCGCGTGGCGGGCGCGGGGCAGACTGCTGGAAAAAAACATCGCCAGTGCGCCGAACAGCCAGGTCAGGGGCAGGGCGTTGAGGGTGGACAGCACCAGGTATCCGGCGCTGATGTATGTTTCGATGATCCGTGTGCAGATGATCGCCGTGGCGGCCACGAAGGCGGCGATGATGACGGTGGCCGTGGCCAGGGCCAGAAATTTTCCGAGCGCGACGCGCCAGCGGGGAACCGGGCGGGCCATCAGCAGGTCGATGCTCTTGAGCTCGATTTCGCCGGCGATCAGGGCTGCGCCTCGCGGTACGATGAAAATTGCCAGCAATAAGGGCAGCGGATCGAATAGTTTAGCCCGCAGGAAACCCTCCAGCTGGACCATGGCCCGCACGTCGCCAACCATGGCCTTGAACGCGGGCGGCAGATTGTCCAGGAATTCGAGCATGCCCGGCATGGACTGCACCGTCGGAAAGAACAGCACGTTAGCCGCCGCGGCCGCCGCCAGTCCCAGCCCCCAGGCGAGTACCGAGCCCCGCAGATCGCGCAGGGTTTTCAGATAGATGTTACCGAGCACTCCGAACATCATTGGCCGCCCCCCTTTCCGTACATGGCCAGAAAAAATTCTTCCAGCGTCGCTGCGTGGCTCAGAAGGTCGAGGATCTCAAATGGAGCGGCAGCCGCGATCACCGGTCCCAACGAACCGCGGATCGAAGCGCGCAGGACCGGGCCGTCAAACTCCGGATGATGCAGCCCCTCGAGGTGGGCGAAAGCCTGCGCATCGAGGGGCCGCGCGCAGGTCATGGTGATCACGCGCAGGGCCTTGTCCCTGATGGCGTCGATCTTGTGGACAGCGACCAGGCGACCTTCGCGTACGCTGGCCACTCGGTCGCAGGCGCGTTCGACTTCGGTCAGATTGTGGGACGACAGGAAGACGGTCCGGCCTTCGGATCGCGCGTCGGCCACCAGGTTGAAGAACTCCTTCTGCACGAGCGGATCCAAGCCGTTGGTCGGTTCGTCAAGGATCAGCAGCGGAGCCCGGTGCTGAAACGCGAGAATGATCGCCAGCTTCTGTTTGTTGCCGTGGGAGAGCGAGCGGATGGACCGGGACAAATCGATCTCCAGGCGATCGGCCAGCTCTTGGGTGTAGGGCCAATCGACGCGCCCACCGACGTTGCCCAGGAAGCCGAGGAGTTGTTTGCCGGATAGGTTTTCGTAGAGGCGGTACTCGCCTGGGAGGTAGCCGATGCGTTGGCGGACTTTCAGGCCGTTTTTTTGGCAGTCCAGGCCCAGCACTTGGGCTGTGCCGCGGTTGGGGCGTAGGAGGTCGAGCAGCAAGCGGATGGTTGTCGTTTTGCCCGCTCCGTTGGGGCCCAGGAACCCGACAACCTCGCCGGTGGCGACTGTGAGGTTGATGCCTTCGACTCCTCGTTGAGAGCC
>DAOVTU010000260.1 GCA_030632925.1 Candidatus Krumholzibacteriia bacterium
AAGCAGAACAGTGCCGCCAGCGAGGCCGACGCCGCCAACGAAACCCTGCGCGGTTTGGGCTGGCAGGTGGAACGCGACGTGCGCGCTTCGTGGTATGAACTGGGTTTCATTCAAGGGCAGATCGACATTGTGAGCCGCAACCTCGCCTTGGCGCACCAAACCGAGATCCACACCCGGGCCAGTTACGAGTCGGGCGAAGGACCATACGCCTCGGTGCTGAATGCCCAAATGGAAATCGGCCGCCTGGATGCCCGTCTGGCTGGATTACAGGATCGCCTGACACCGGTCACGGCCCGGTTGAACATTGCCGCGGGCCTGAATACTGACTGGGCCGTGCCGAATATTGCGGAATTGCCGCTGGCGCTGGTCCAGGCCGTATTGCCTTCGCGCGAAACGCTGAAGACGACTTTGGCGCACAACAATCCGTCCCTGGCAGCCTGGCGTTACCAACAGGAAAGCCGCCGCCACGGGGTGGCTGCCGCCGACCACCGCTCGTATCCGGATCTCACTTTGGGCGTGGACTACATCATGACCGGTGAGGCTGCCATGGCGGGCGTTGAAAACAGCGGCCGCGATCCGGTCATTGCCCGGGTGGCCGTGAATGTGCCGCTTTGGGGTGGGCAGGTCGATGCCCAGCAGAAGGCTTCGGCGGGCATGTTGCGCGCCACGAGTGCGGGCCTGTCCGACGCGCGCCAACGTCTAACTGGACAACTCGAAAATGCACTTTTTGCCTGGCGTGAAGCTGGGCGCAATCTGGAACTCTATGGCCAGACCTTGTTGCCGCGCAGCGAGCAGACCCTTTCTGTCGTGACGGCGAGTTACGAATCGGGTCAGGCTGATTTTGACGATTTGCAAGCTGCGCGCCAGGCGCATCTGGGCCTGGAGTTGGCGTTGCTGCGAGCGGGCACTGACCGGCTGTTGGCCCTGAATGATTTGGGCGCCTTGTTGGGCGTATCGATGGATGACCTGGCTGCCGGCGACTTGCCGCAGCCCCGTGTGAAGACCGCAACCAAAACTGAAAGCGAATAGGCCATGAGCAGCGAACGTAAAACCGGGTTCTTCAATAGACAGACTTTGCTGGTGGCGGTCATCGTGGTGGCGGCCTTTGCCGGCGGATTCCTGGTTCGTGGGGGCGGCGGCTCGGCTCCGGGTGGTGGCCAGCACGCCCACAGCGAAGAAGCAGCGGCGACGCGTTGGACCTGTTCCATGCATCCGCAAATCATCCTGCCGTCCAACGACCAGCAGTGCCCCATCTGTTTCATGGATCTGATTCCGCTGGAAGAGAACACCTCGGCCGGTCTGGCCCCTGGGGACCTGGCGTTGACCGAAACGGCAGCGGCTTTGGCCGATGTGACCACCGACCGGGTGGAACGCCGATTCGTGACCCGCGCGGTGCGGTTGGTGGGAAAGGTTTCGGCCGACGAGACCCGCACCCGCACTATCAATGCGCGGGTCGGCGGGCGCCTGGACAAGCTGTATGTCGATGTTACCGGCCAGGATGTGACCGCGGGTATGAAGCTGGCCGAAATCTACAGCCCCGAACTGTACACCGCCCAGGCTGAACTGCAGGCTGCAGCAAAGGCTGCCCGGCAGAGCAACGAAAACGGTTCTTTGGCCGGCAGCGCCGAAGCTACGTTGCACGCCGCCACCGAAAGACTGCGGCTGTGGGGCATGGGCGAAGAACAAATCCGTGACATCACTGCCGGCCAGGCCATCAGCGATCACCTGACGGTCACCGCGCCGGTCGGGGGCGTGGTTGTCGACCGCAAGGCCACCGTCGGCTCCTATGTCAAGACCGGTTCCGTGCTGTACGCCATCGCCGACCTGTCGCAGGTGTGGATTTCCCTGGAAGCCTTTGAAACCGACGTGCCCTGGTTGCGTAAGGGGCAGGCTGTGACCTTCACCACCCGAGCCTTTGCCGGCCGCAAATTCACGGGCGATATTTTGTTTATTAACCCCGTGCTGGACGAACGCACGCGCACCATCGAAGTGCGCGTTGCGGTGGACAACAGCGCTGGCCTGCTGAAACCCGGCATGCTGGTTGTTGGCCAGGTCGAAGCCGCCCTGGATGCGGACGGCCTGCCGGTGACCAACGAGGATGAAACCACGCCGCCCCTGGTAATCCCCACCTCGGCACCCTTGCTGACCGGTGACCGGGCTGTCGTTTACGTGAAACACGATGGCGAAAACGGTCCGGTCTTTTCCGGCCGTCAAGTGGTGCTCGGCCCGCGTGCCGGTGACTACTATCTGGTGGTTTCGGGCCTGGCCGAAGGTGACGAAGTGGTCACTCGTGGCAATTTCAAGATCGACAGTGCGCTGCAGATACAGGCCCAGCCGAGCATGATGAACCCCAGTGGCGGCGGCCAGGTGCCGGGTCACGACCATCATGGCGGTGGCATGGAAATGGCCAACCAGGAGATGGTTGTGGAGATGCCGGATGTGGCGCCTTTCGTGGCTCCGGAGTGTTTCCGCGCCGGCCTCAAAACGGTTGTCGATGAGTACTACACGTTGCAGGTGGCTTTGGCCGGTGACGATGATGCCCACGCTGGTCATGCGGCCCACGCCCTGCAGGAAGTGCTGTCGGAACTGGCCTGCGATACGTCGCAACTGGATGCCAGCGGCGCCGAGTTCTGGAGTCTGCTCACCAGGGAATTGAAGACCGCGGCCAGTCTGACCGCCGGTGCCCAGGACATCGCGGCCCGGCGCATGGCCTTTGAGCCTTTGTCCGATACGCTGTGGTTGGCGGTTTCCACTTTTGAAGGCGAATCCGAGTCTCCCGTGTGCCGCTTCCATTGTCCCATGGCCATGGATGGTGCGGGCGCCTTTTGGCTGCAATCCGGCGAGACCACGGCCAATCCCTATTACGGGGCCTCGATGTTGCGCTGCGGTTCGCAGGTTGAAGTGGCCGGCGGTCCGGCTCCGGAGGGAAAATAGATGGCCGTGCAACCAACTCCCGAAGGCAGTTCTGTCACTAACGGCCCTTTAGGTCGCCTGATCGGTTTCTGCCTCGACAACAAGCTGATCGTCTTTCTGCTGGTTCTTCTTTTTGTGGGCTGGGGTGCCGTCGTATCCCCCTTCGACTGGCAAGTCGGCCCACTGCCCCGGGACCCCGTGCCGGTGGATGCAATCCCGGATCTGGGGGAGAACCAGCAGATCGTTTTTACCGACTGGCCCGGTCGCAGTCCCCAGGATGTCGAAGACCAGATCACCTACCCGCTGACGGTGTCGCTGCTGGGCCTGCCCCATGTTAAGACTGTGCGCAGTTACAGCTTCTTCGGCTTCTCGACCATCTATGTGATCTTCGACGAAAAGAGCGAATTCTACGACTCGCGCACCCGCATTCTGGAAAAGCTGGGCAGCCTGTCGGCCGGTACCCTGCCCGACGAAGTGCGCCCCGCTTTGGGGCCGGATGCAACGGCTTTGGGGCAAGTCTATTGGTACACTCTGGAAGGCCGCGACAAAGAGGGCCATCCGACCGGCGGTTGGGACCTCGCCGAACTGCGCACCATCCAGGATTATTATGTGCGCGACGCCCTGCTGGCCGCAGGTGGCGTGGCTGAAGTCGCCTCCGTGGGCGGCTTCCAACAGGAATACCAGGTCGACGTGGACCCCGATGCCCTGCGTTACCACGGTCTGAGCCTGGCTCAGGTAACCCGCGCGGTGAAAGAAGCGAACCGTGATGTGGGCGCCCGCAGTCTGGAAATCAACCGTGTCGAATACGTGGTGCGCGGTGTGGGCACCATCACCAGTGTGACCGACCTTGAGCAAAGTGTGGTGGCGGTGCGCAACAACGTGCCGGTCCTGGTGTCGGATGTGGCTCACGTGACCCTGGGCCCGGCCTTGCGCCGCGGTGCTTTGGACAAGGAAGGGGCCGAAGCGGTGGGCGGCGTGGTTGTCGTGCGCTACGGCGAAAATCCCCTGGGCGTGATCAACCGCGTCAAAGAAAAGATCGCCGAAATTGCTCCCTCGTTGCCCAGTAAGACCCTGCCCGATGGTCGTCACAGCCAGGTGACGGTGGTGCCGTTCTACGACCGCAGCGGTTTGATCAAGGAAACCCTCGGCACTCTGGGCGAGGCGTTGCGCCTGGAAATCCTGATCACGATCATCGTGGTGATTGTCATGGTGCGCAATCTGCGCGGTGGCATTATGGTGGCCGGCTTGTTGCCGCTGGCGGTGTTGATGGTCTTTGTGGCCATGAAGGTGTTTGGCGTCGACGCGAATATTGTGGCCCTGTCAGGAATTGCCATCGCCATCGGGACGATGGTGGACATGGGCGTGATCCTGGTCGAGAACATCCTTTCGAGTCGCGAAAAAGCTGAATTGCTGGGTGACCAGGCGCCCAGCTTGCGCGAAACCATTCACGTGGCGAGCAGCGAGGTGGGCGGCGCCGTGCTCACCGCCGTGGCGACCACCGTGATCAGTTTTCTGCCGGTGTTCACTTTGTTGGCCGCCGAGGGCAAGCTGTTCCGGCCCCTGGCTTTCACCAAGACCTTTGCCCTGATCGCTTCGGTGATCATCGCCATCGTGGTGATCCCGCCGGTGGCTCACCTGCTGTTGGGCATCAAGATGGGCTGGCGCCGCAAGGTTGCCGGCGGCGTGAAGAAACCATGGTGGCAGGGGCAGGGCATGTTCAATCTGGTCCTGGCTTTCGTGGCGGCCATACTGCTGGCCGGGCAGTGGTTGCCCCTCGGGGCAGGCCGCAGCCTCCTGCTGAACATCCTGTTCGTATTGGTGGTCATCGGAGGCGTATTGGGTCTGTTCTCGGCCTTTGGACGGGTATACGGACGCCTGCTCGGCTGGTGTCTGGACCACAAGGCGCTGTTTTTGGCGTTGCCTGTCGTTCTGGTCCTCTGGGGCAGTATGGCCTGGCTTGGTTTTGACCGCGTCTTTGGCATCCTGCCCGGGGCTGGTGCTGACGGGGCTGATGGCTCGACCTGGTCGCGCATCTGGTCTGGCCCGCGCCACAAGTTTCCCGGCCTGGGCAAAGAGTTCATGCCGCCGCTGGACGAGGGTTCGTTCCTGTACATGCCAACCACCATGCCTCACGCCTCGATCGGCGAGGCGGGCGACGTGTTGTCGAAAATCGACATGGCCATCGCCACGATTCCCGAAGTGGAACAAGTGGTGGGCAAGTTGGGACGGGCCAAAACCGCCTTGGATCCAGCGCCTATTTCCATGATCGAGACAGTCATCAATTACAAGTCGGAGTACCGCCTGAACGAGGCGGGGCATCGGCAACGATACAAGTTTGATCGCGGTGAAAATGCCTTTGTGCGCGATGGCGGCGGGGCTCTGATTCCCGACAACCGTGGGCGGTTCTTCCGCCAGTGGCGTGACGAGATCCGCTCCGAAGACGACATCTGGCAGGAGATCGTGCGCGTGGCAAAAATCCCGGGCACGACTTCGGCGCC
>DAOVTU010000371.1 GCA_030632925.1 Candidatus Krumholzibacteriia bacterium
AATGGCCAGCGTCAAAGAGGAAGATATTCTTGTCCGTGACGAAAGTTTCGTGAAGTACGAAAGGTTGTTGACCAAGGCGGAAACCGAAGGCCGGATCGACGGCCCGAACAAATGTCTGGTTTGCGGCATGCGCTATACCACCAAAGGTGACGCCGACACCTGCTGTAAAATCAACCCGTGAGCTGCATGATCACCCCTGATACCTACTCGGCTCTACACCTTGACTGTGAATCCTGCAGTGACGGTGAAGTTCAGCGAGAAGTGCAGCAATGAAGTCCAGTCAATTCTGTTCAGTCTGCAAGCAATGTCTCGACATGGAAGTCGTCCCCACCAGTGATGGGGACGATGACGATGGTGTCATTTGGTTTCGCTGTCCCCAGTGCCAGGGCTTCTTGCCCAAGCTGAGTGGTGCGGATCTGGGCGATTCGGAATCGGAGAAGCCGGCCTCGTCGGAACAGCCCGCTGAGACTGAGCAATCTGCTGAGTCGGAGCAACCTGCTGCGTCTACCGAGGACTCCGCTGACGAATCCATGCCCTGGGACAGCCCTGCCGACATGATGGCGGCCCAGAAAGCCAGCCGTGAAAAAGGCGACAGCGCTGACAATCCTTTTTTGCCCGAGGACGAAGACCAGCCTGCTGGTCCAGTGTCATCTGGCGCAACACCTGCTGCTGCGTCTGAGTTCGGGGATTCCAAGCAGGACAAGAAATCCAAGGAGCCCGAGGAACCGGCCGAACCCATCCACGAATATGCCGCCATGTTGGCCGGCCTGGATGTGGGTGAGTCGACTCCGTATCGGCCCTGGGGGACTTACGAAGAGGGGCAGTGCATCCACCATTTGGCCTGGGAAGATTGTGGTGTGGTGGTGGCGAAGGAAGAACTGCCCGGCGGCCGCAAGATCATCAAGTGCTATTTCGAGGACGCGGGAGTGGTGCGGCTCATCGAGCAGGCGCCGCGGTGATCGGGTTGCGCGGACTGCGCCCCGCTTTGGGTGCGCTGGCATTGCTGTTGATATTCTGCGGGGCCGTTCCTGCCCGGGCCCAACTCATGCATATGGACCCCATGCCTTTTTTTACTCCTGCTGATTCCACCAGCCGACTGGCCCTGGTGGTCGACGTGGACCGTTTCACCGACGGGAAATTCGACTGGAACCTGAACCGCATCATGCTGACGGCCATTTTGCCCGCCGGTGACGATGCAGCTTTTTTTCTGCGCCTGCCCCACGAGACTTTTGATTCCGGCGAAATCCCGGTGAGCTCGCGCTGGCCCTGGGTCATGGGGCCTGATGGGCAGGACGGCTGGCCCAACGAGAGCCGCACCAGCAGTTTTGGCAAGCTGGAAATCGGCGTGACCGGCCCGGTGGTATTGCCCTTGTTGCGCGGCATGGACTACGGCCTGGCCCTGGGCTTGCCCAGTGGCAGCGACCGCGTGTATCCGTTTTCGTCCCAGAGCATTCCTTTGCGCCTGCAATTGCGCAAACCGGTGGTCTTGCGTGCGGGATTGCAGGCGGGGTTCAGGGCGGGTTATCTGGTGCACATGGGCAGCGGCAAGGATTTCCTGGACGCCTCGGCTTTTCCCAGTGGGTATCAATTGGGCGCTTCGTTGGCCGGATATGGCGGGCGTGGCTCGAGCTGGCACCTGACCTGGGACTACCGCAACGAAGACGACCGCAAATCCCAGCTGGTTGGCGTGCAGGGCTGGGTACCCTGGACCGATGATGGTGCCGTGGGGCTTAAAGTGGCGCGGGAAATCCAGGGCACCCTGGACCGTCCGGCCGAATGGTATTTCACTCTTTCGTGGCGCTTTGACAGCCCCAAGTATCGGCAGGGGCTGGAGGAGAAGCCCAGCTTGAATCAGAAGTCCAAAGGCCGCCCCAAGGGTGGGCCCGCTGACAGGCCTTCCGGCAAATCTTCCCGCGAAAAATAGACCCCACCGTTGCCGGGCAGGAAATGCCGTGGCTCCATTGCATCTTGCCTCATGAGGTGGTGTGAGGCCTTGCGAATGAGCATCTGGGCTCTGTTTCCTGCATAGAGGGCAACGCTTCCCCGGGCTTCCCCATGGTTCCCCGCCGGGGGGCGTGCGGCCTGATGGTGGACAGAACAATCCCGCTAAGAGTCTGAAAAACAAGGGTATTGTCGGTGGTACAGGGTTTGCATTTTTCGGCACATGTATGAGTAGCCCGTGTATCCGGAGGAGTTCCCTTGTCTCACGTCCTGCTAGGTGGTGATGAACAACAGGTGACCGAATTGCGCTTCCTGCTTTTGAAGTGGGGCGTGACGGTTGGTCAGCTGCCGTTTGCGGACGATGTTCCCACCGTCCTGGATTGTGACGCGGTGGTCCTGCGAGGAAAGTTTGACGAATACCGGGATGCTTGCCTGGGCGCTGTGCCCGATGGTTCAGGGGGAGCGGCAGGTCCTGCCGCCCCCTTGATTTTTATCAACAGCGATGGCGTTCCCCTGGCCGAGTTGCCGCCCCAGTGGCTGGTGCTCGGGGACCAGGACCAGCACGGTGCCGAGTTGCGGCTGGCCTTGCGGTCCTCGTTGAGCCAGGCCCGAGACCTGCGCGGCGAAGCGGCTGGTCTGGGTGTGGACAGTCAGCACCAGGAATCCGATTCCTACCTGCATTTTCTGGGACACGAGTTGCGCAGTCCCCTGACGGCCATCAAGACTTCGTTGGAAGTTCTGGAAGGCGAACTGGGTGGGCTGGACCGCAACGACAGTCCCCACCGGGCCGAACTCAAGATGGTGGACATCGCCTTGCGCAATGTGCGCCGTTTGCACCAGACGGTGGAGTGGAGCCAGGATCTTTTGGCGGCCGGCACTTGTGCCGAGTCGTTGGAAGTGCAAGACATCACCGTGCAGGATCTGGCGGATCAGCTGCAGGATGTCGGCGCTGCAAGCGTGGCCACCGATGCTGGCGGTCTGGAAGTGCAGACCGATGCGTGTCTGGTGAAAAGTCTGGTGACGCAGATGACGCGGGCGGTCAGCATGGCCTGCCCGAACAGCCCCGTAGCGATCCAGTTGGGGATTGATCCGGAGGCTGACCATCTGCTCCAGTTGGTGGTTGCCGCCACCGATGGTGAACATGGTGTGGTGCCTGCCGCGGCCCACGCGACGCGTTTGGTGAAGCCTGCCGACTGTGGTGAGCCGTCCGATGAACTGGAACGTCTGGCCCGCTTCATGGTGGCGCCACGGTTGGTCGAGGCGCTTGATGGCAGCCTGGGGACCTTGACGGTTGCCGGTGACCGGCCGGCCCTGGTGCTGAGTCTGAACCTGTCGGCCGTGCCCGCATACTGACCTCTCCTTTTCTTTACATATCTGCTCGATTCTCGATGGTGACCTTGCGCCGGACCCGGTGTATGATTCGGTGGCGCCCGTTAGGCACGGATGCGGCAGGCGCCGAAAGGACACCATGAAAGACCAAAACCCGGCACCCGATGCCGAGGGCGATCTCTCCCTGGACACCGCTGCGGTTGCCCACGACGTCAACCAGATGTTGGCCGTGATCACCGGGCGGGCGGGTTTGCTTTTGAAGCGGACCGACGATCCGGAACTGGCGCGGCACCTGCAGGCCATCTTGTTGGCCTCTGGCGATGCGGCGACCATGTTGCGACGCCTGCGGAGCGGGGCAGGCGACGAGGCTGCCGGTTCTGATGATGCCGCTTTGCGCGATGTGGCGGAGCAGGCGCGCCAATTGGTGTGGCCGGAGGCGAACTCGGCGTACCAGTGGGAGAACCAGCTTGCGGCCGGAGTGACCGCCGCGATGCCCGCCCAGATTTTGCGCGAGGTGCTGGCCAATCTGTTGCTCAATGCATTGACGGCCATGCCCGAGGGTGGCCGGATGACATTGAGCGCCGTGCCTGATGGCGAAGACCGCCTGTTGTTGAAAGTGGCCGACAACGGCCCGGGTTTACCTGACGGAGATCCGGAGCAGGTGTTTGTGCCGGGAGTCAGCAGCAGTGGCCAGAAGGGGCGGGGCCTGGGCTTGGCGGGATGCCGGCGCCTGCTGGCCAGCGTGGGGGCACATCTTCGTGCCGAACCAAATACTGGTGCGGGGGCGGTCTTTGTCCTGGATCTGCCGGTGGGAAATGGTGTCAAAGAAGCTGCGCTGGAATCGGAAGCCCCTTTGACGGCCCTCAAGGTCCTGGTGGTCGACGACGAGGCCGGTGTGCGCGAAATGCTGCACGATGTTCTGGTGGAGTGGGGCTGTGAAGTCCAGACCTGCCGGGATGGTCGCGCAACACTTGCGGAATACGCGACTGGTTCGGCGGAACTGGCTCTTATCGACCTGAACTTGCCGGGGC
>DAOVTU010000612.1 GCA_030632925.1 Candidatus Krumholzibacteriia bacterium
CCAGTGGGTGTGTTGCCGCTGAAGCCCTTGCGCTCCAGGCGCCGCAGGCTGCCGCGGGTGCGAAAATTGAAGCCGCGCCAAACGTCCTGGGCCTGTAGGCGGAAGGGCATGCGGAACACGTCGGTTTGCAGGTTGCGGTCTTTGGTTTCTTCGCCATGGTCCCATTGCACAGCGATGGAACCGCGCAAACGGGGTTTGGCCTTGCCGCGCGAGGAACTGGTGGTGGTGCCTGCCACACGGGTGCGCTGGCGAGTCGGAACCGGAGTCTCCACCACGGTCGGCGCAGCCTCGATCACCTCAAAAATCACAACATCGCCGGCGACAAGGTCCTGCACCTGGCTACTCACCGTGCACGAAGCCGACCTCTCGGCCACAAAAACGATCTCCACTTCGCCAACCGCTTCGCCATCGCGCACCACGCGCCCCACCAGGCCCACGGCCAGGCCATGGGCGCTACCCGCGTCAAGATACACGTGTTCGGCTGAAAGGTATTTCACGGCACAGGACACCTCGGCGGCCTCAGCCGCACCAGCCCATATCAGAGCGACTGCGATCATGACCGTCTGGGCCAAACCCAGTGCTGCCAAGCGGCGCCGCATCAGTTATCTCCTCGCGGATGGCAATCAAAGCAACCGATGCTCGTGTAGGTGTAGTCGCGCTCTTCACTGTGGTCGTTGTCCACGTCGGTCTGGTTGTTGTGCTCATGGCAGAAAATGCACTCAAATACCGAGTAATCCGTCTGCACCACATGGCAATCCACACAGCTGTCCCACTCGCCCTGGTGCTTGCCACTGTCGATCGGGAACAGGATGTCGTGGTCCCAGGTCGAAGGCTCCCAGGCACTGGTCGTGTGGCATTCCTCACAACTGACCGGGAAGTTCGAGGCCAGATGGTTCGGGTCGATCGTATTGTCGTACTCCGACTGGTGGCAGGCGAAGCAGTCCGAAGGAGTGCCCACATAACCGGTGTCGTGACAGGACAGGCAATCCAGCGGCGCATGGGCCCCGGTCAGCGGGAAACCTGTCAAATTGTGGTCGTAATCAGCCGGTTCCCAGGCCGTCGTATTGTGACAGGTGCGGCAGTCGGTGGGGAACATCGACACACCGTGGTCGGGATCAACCGTATTGTCGTAGTCGGCCTGATGGCAGGCAAAACAGTCGGTCGGCGTGCCCACATATCCGGTGGCGTGGCAATCCAGACAAGCCAACGGACGGTGGGCGCCGGTCAACGGGAAGGCCGTGGCATTGTGGTCGTACGTGCCCGGCAGCCAGGCCGTTGTCGTATGACACATCTGGCAATCGACCGGAAAATTGGCGGCGATGTGATCGGGATCAACCGTGGTGTCGTATTCGCTCTGGTGACACGCCACGCAAGCAGTCGGCGTGCCGGCAAATCCGTCAGCATGGCAGGCCACACACTCGGCCAGACGATGGGCACCAGTCAGAGGGAAATTCAGAGCATGGATAAAATCACCCGAGCCCCAGGTGGACGAAAAAACGCCGTGGCAACGTTCGCAATCGGTACTGAAACCGGCCAGGGTGTGATCCGGATCTTCGGTTGCCGCGTAGACGTCGGCGTGGCAGGCATAACAATCGGTCGGCGTGCCAACATAATCACCGGTGACGGCACCGGAATGGCAGGCGTCACAATCGACCCGCTCATGGGCCCCGACCAAAGGCAGCGCCGTGGCATTGTGCTCTTCACGCATGCGGGGCTGGTCGACCCAGGACTTGGGCGTGTGGCAATCCGAGCATGAAGGACCCAGGCGGCCCCGATGGGTGTCGGTATGGCAGTCCGCACACTGGGTGCCGATGTGGGCAAAAACCGGCTCCTGATGACAGTCGCGGCAAAGGGCGTGCTGGTGCATGCCTTCCAGGGGAAAGCCGGTCGAATCGTGGTCAAAACTGCTGGCGCTGGACAATTCCCAGGAGGCCCCGGCGTGGCACAGCTTGCAATCCAACTCCATGGGCCCATGAGGGTTGCCAACCCGGGGCACCGGTGGTTCGTCCTGGGCCAGAACACTTCCGGCCCAAACCAGACACAATAAAAAGAGGAGGCTGCGGACGCGCATCACGACTTTCCTTTCGGGCTTTCACTCGGTTCAACTTGCGCGTTGCCGTGGCAACTGCGGCAATCGACAGGCAACGGTTTGAAGTGCACCAACCGTCCGTTGTCTTGCGGGCGCGGAATATGACAAGTCTGACAAGCCACCTTTTCGTGCCCCCCGCGCAGGGGGAAGCGGCTGTCTTTTTCGTGGTCAAATTTCTCGGCAAACCAATCAAGGCTCACGTGGCAGGCTGCGCAATCGGTGGCCTGGCCGTCAGCGGTTTTGCGGTCGGCGAACTGGCTGCCGTGCACATCGTCGTGGCAACCGGCGCAATTTTTTGGGGCGTTCTGGAAGACCAACTCCACCTGACCAGCCTTGCGGGTCGGCTTGTGGCAGGCGGTGCAGGCAGCCGTGGCGTGCCGGTCGACGAGAGCAAACTTGGTGGTACCATGGTCAAAGCCCGGACTGCGCCACGTCGTTTCCTGATGGCAGGCCACGCATCCGGTTTCACCCGCCGCGTTGGTGAGTTTGTCGGTCTGGCCCAGATGCGGATCGCGGTGGCAATCGGTGCAGGCCTGGTGCTTCGGTTTCAAGTCGGCCGCCTTGGCGTACACGCTTTTGGCTGGGGCCTGGTTCGCCAGTGGCTTGTGGAAACTGATATAACGCGTCGCCTGATGGGCGCCCCGCAAGGGGAAAGGCGATTCGCTGTGACGCGCCATCGTAAAACCAGCCG